>NZ_VICD02000278.1 GCF_006546735.2 Marilutibacter maris
CCGATGGTCTGGCCGGCCTGCGAACCCGGGCACTTGTCGTCGCAGTTGTTGACGCCGTCGCCGTCGTCGTCCAGGTCCGCGCAGCTCGGGACCGGAGCCGGCGCCGGAGCGACCGGAGCGGACGGCTCCGGACCCAGCGGGATCACCACGCCGACCGAGGCGAGGATGTCGCCGAACCAGTCTTCACCGTCGTTGTTCTCCGGGAACGGGTCGTCGTTGACCAGCTGGGCGCGGGTACCGTCGATGCCGACCGCACGGTAGGCCAGCTCGGCACGCATCTTCACGCGGCCCATGTCGCCCTGGATACCGCCGCCGAGCTTGATCGCCGCCGCACCCTCTTCCTCTTCATACGGAGAGTTCGGGTTCGGGAAGTTGTCGGTCTCGATCTCCTCGCGCTGGTAGCCCAGACCCATCAGCAGGTACGGGTTCCAGTCGCGGCCTTCCTGGATGAAGTGGCGGCGGGCGTCGAACGAGATGCCGTACTGGCTCCAGTTCAGATTCTGGTTCGCGTCCCAGTTCGGGTTCTGGTAGTTCAGCTCGCCGTCGATCGACCAGTTCGGCGTGATGAACTTGCCCAGGCCCAGGCTGACGAACGGCGCATTGCGCGTCTCGCGGTCGCTGTCCTGGAGGTTGAAACCGGCGGCACCGGTGATGTACCAGCGGTCATCGAAGTCCTGCGCATTGGCCGCCTGGGCAAGTCCCAGACCACCCAGCAGGGCGGCGCAGAGGAGTTTCTTATTCATCTGTTGCTCCTTGGTTCTAAATAAATAGTGGAAACACGCGTCTGCGAGGATCCATACCGTCTGGACGGTCACCCATGTTCGGACGCCATCGGAGCGCAGGGTAGGCGCGTCATCGTGAAAGCGATGTTAACGCGTATCTAACATTGGCAAGCTCGAAAGCCCGAAACTTAACAGGGGTTCAGACAGCTCTGGCGGCGTGCTCCGGAATCGAGTGGAAGCACCCAAAAGTCATCTCGTGACGCCCGTTCGACATCTTCTGTGCCGTCGTCCGTAGCGCCCACCATTGCATGGCTGGAACAGCACGATGCCGGCATGACGCTTGGTCGCGCCCGACCGCGGCCGCAAGCTTGCGGCATGAACAGTCATCGCCCCGCTCCGCCGTCGCCGCCCACCCGGCCGCTGCCCACGTTGTTCCTGTCGCACGGTTCGCCGTTGCTGGCGGTGCAGGACTCGCCCGCCGGCCGCTTCCTCGATGGCCTGGCCGACACCTTGCCGCGGCCGTCGGCGATCGTGGTCGCGTCGGCGCACTTCATGTCGATGCAGCCGCTGGTCGGCGGCGATCCGCGACCGCGCACCGTGCACGACTTCAACGGCTTCCCCGAGCCGCTGTACGCGATCGACTACCCCGCCCGCGGCGAGCCGGCGCTGGCCGAGCGGATCACCGGTCTGATCGCCGGTGCCGGATTGCCGGCGCGCCTGCGACCCGCGCATGGACTCGATCATGGCGTCTGGGTGCCGCTGCGGCGGATGTTTCCCGATGCCGACATTCCGGTGATACCGCTGTCGGTGATGCCGCATGCCGGCGCCGCCACCCACCTGGCGCTGGGTCGAGCGCTGGCCCCGCTGCGCGAGGAGGGCGTGCTGACGATCGGCTCCGGCGGCTTCATCCACAATCTCGGCGACCTGGATTTCGCCCGCGTCGATGCGCCGTCGCCGGGGTGGGCGCGTGAGTTCGGCGACTGGATGCGCGAGCGGCTGCGGGCACGCGACTGGCCGGCGCTGCTGGACTGGCAGTCGCGAGCGCCGCATGCGCAGCGTGCGCATCCGACCGTCGAACATCTGATGCCGTTGTTCGTCGCCCTCGGTGCCGCCGGCCCGTCGCCGACGCCACAGCCCCTGCACGCCTCGCAGGAGTACGGCTCGCTGGCGCTGGACGCCTACGCGTTTACCTGACCGTCGGCGCAGACCGGCTCGCGCTCCCACGGCGGCTCGCGACCGAGGCGTTCGAGCAGGAAGTCGACGAAGGCACGGACCCGCGGCGGCACCAACCGCCGCTGCGGCATCACTGCATGGATGCCGCCGTCGTCGTTGCCGAACTGCGGCATCACCCGGACCAGGCGGCCGGCACACAGGTCCTCATGCACGTGCCAGGTCGAATGCAGGGCGATGCCGAGACCGGCGACCGCGGCGTCGCGCAGGGCCTCGCCGAAATTGGATTCGAAGCGGCCGCGGACCCGCACCGCGATCTCGTCGCCGCCCGCGTCCCTCAGCCGCCAGACGTCCTGGCGTCCCTGGCGGCCGACCAGCAGCAGGCAATCGTGCCCGGCCAGCTCGGCCGGCGTGCGCGGTGTGCCGCGTCGGCGCAGATACTCCGGCGACGCGCACAGCAGGCGGATATTGTCGGTCAGCCTGCGCGCGACCAGCCGCGAGTCCTCGAGCTGGCCGATCCGGATCGCGAGGTCGAAGCCGGCGCTGACCAGGTCGACGACCTCGTCGGTCAGGTTCAGGCTCAGCGTCACCCGCGGGTGCAGGGCCATGAACTCGGCCAGCAACGGCGACAGGTACTGGCGCCCGAACGAGGCCGATGCGGTCACCCGCAGCATGCCGGCGACCTCGGTGCCGCCCTGGCGCAGGCCGCTGGTCAACGCCTCCAGATCCTCGACCAGGGCGCGCCCGCGCTCGGCAAGCTCCTGCCCCTCCGGGGTCGGATGCAGGCGGCGGGTGGTGCGATGGAGCAGCCGCACGCCGAGTTCGCGCTCCAACCGCTTCAGGCGTTGGCTGGCGACGGCGACCGACAGGTCCAGGCTGCGCGCGGCGGCGCTGATCGACCCCAGATCGAGCACCCGCAGGAACAGCTGGATGTCATCGACACGGTCCATTATCAACCAATGCTTGAAAGTAATTATCGATAATGGCCATTTCAGAATAATATGCAACTCCCTAGGCTGGCGACTCCTTTCCGGATCCGCCGCCATGCCGACCGCCGCCCCCACCGCCCCTTCCCGCCGCGAACGCATGCCGATCGCGTTGTACGCGCTGACCGCCGGTTCGTTCGGCATCGGCTGCGCCGAATTCGTGATCATGGGCCTGCTGCTGCAGGTCGCCGCCGACCTGCAGGTCTCGATCGCCGCCGCCGGCCTGCTGGTGTCGGGGTATGCGCTGGGCGTGTTCGTCGGCGCACCGCTGCTGACCCTGGCCACCCGGCGGATGCCGCGCAAGGCGGTGCTGCTGTCGCTGATGGTGATCTACACCGTCGGCAATGCCGCCTGCGCGCTGGCGCCGGACTACGCCAGCCTGATGGCGGCGCGGGTGCTGACCTCGCTGACCCACGGCACCTTCTTCGGAGTCGGCGCGGTGGTCGCGACCGGACTGGTACCGGCCGAGCGGCGCGCCTCGGCGATATCGATCATGTTCGCCGGGCTGACCCTGGCGACCCTGCTGGGAATGCCGGCGGGCGCCTGGCTGGGCCTGCAACTGGGCTGGCGCGCGACGTTCTGGGCGATGGTCGCGGTCGGTCTGGTCTCGCTGCTGGTGATCGCACTGTGGGTACCGCGAAGCCGCGGCGAGTCCGCCACGGTGCCGCTGCGCGAGGAGCTGGCGACGATGGCGCGTCCGCAGGTGTTGATCGGACTGGCAATGACCATGCTCGGCTTCGCCGGGGTGTTCACGGTGATCACCTACATCCAACCGATGCTGACCCGGCTGACCGGCATGCCGGAGGCGGCGGTGTCGCCGGTGCTGCTGGTGTTCGGCGGCGGCATGGTCGTCGGCAACCTGCTCGGCGGACGCTGGGCCGACCGCCGACCGACCCCGGCCCTGCTCGGCAGCCTGCTGGCCTTGGCGCTGGTGCTGGGTGCGATGAGCTTCGCGCTGCGCTCGCCGACCGCGATGACCGTCTTCGTCGGCCTGCTCGGAGTCGCCGCGTTCGCGACGGTGTCGCCGCTGCAACTGCGGGTGTTGCGCTTCGCCGAGGGCGCCGGCCAGAACCTCGCCTCAAGCTTCAACATCGCCGCGTTCAATCTCGGCAACGCCACCGGCGCCTGGCTCGGCGGCGCGGTGATCGAACACGGTCCGGGACTGGCTTCGGTGACCTGGGTCGCCGCCCTGGTGACCCTGGCCGGACTGGCGATGGCGGGCTGGAGCGTGCGCCTGGAAAGCACCGCGCGCAGCCGCGCCGCGCTCCCCGCCGATTGCGTGCCGGGACGGGCCTGACAGCGCTTCCCACCACGCCGCCACGAAACCGCCGCGCACCTTCCCTCGAACGGAGATCGACTCGACATGTCCAGCCCCACCCCCACCTGGCGCCTGCGCCTGGCCGCTCCCGTCGCCGCCCTGCTGCTGGCGATCGCCCTGCCGTTGCAGGCAGCCACGCCGGCAACACCGAGCTGGACCGCGACCTGGACCGCCAGTCCACAACCGCGCTGGGACGGCGAGTTCGCACTGCCGACGAACCTGCCGTTCCAGTTCTGGAACCAGACCGTGCGCCAGGTCGCGCGGGTCAGCATCGGCGGCGAACGCGTGCGCGTGCAGGTGTCGAACCGCTACGGCGACCGTCCGCTGCGGATCGGCGCCGCGCATCTGGCCCTGGCCGGCGAAGACGGCGCGATCGTCGCCGGCAGCGACCGCGTGCTGAGCTTCGGCGGCGAGCGCGAGGTGGTCATCCCGCCCGGCGCGCCGATGCTCAGCGACCCGGTCGACCTCGACGTCGCCGCGCTGTCGCAGGTCGCGGTCAGCCTGTACCTGCCCGAGCCCACGCCGCCGTCGACCTTCCATTGGGACGCGCGCCAGACCGCTCATGTCGGGGCCGGCGACCAGACCGGTGCGATCTCGATGGAAGCCGATGCGACCCTCACCACGCGGGTGTTCCTGTCCGCGATCGAGGTCGAGGCCGCTTCCGGCACGCGCAGCGTGGTCGCGTTCGGCGACTCGATCACCGACGGCAACATGGCCAGCATCGACGCCAACGCACGCTGGCCGGACGCGCTCGCCGAGCGTCTGGCCGGTGACGGCATCGCCGTGCTCAACGCCGGCATTTCCGGCGCGCGCGTGCTCAGCGACCGCATGGGCCAGAACGCGCTGGCACGCTTCGAGCACGACGTGCTCGCCCAGCCCGGCGTCGCCAGCGTGATCGTGCTGATGGGCATCAACGACATCGGCTGGGATGGCACGCCGCTGGCGGTCGACGACGCCCCCACCGCCGCACCCGCGCTGATCGCAGGCTATCGCCAGCTGATCGCCCGCGCCCGCGCGCGCGGCGTGCGCATCGTCGGCGCGACCCTGACCCCGTTTGCCGGCGCACTGGATGCGACGCCGATGCGCGGCTATTACAACGTCGACAAGGAGCGCATCCGTCAACAGGTCAACGCCTGGATCCGCGACAGCGGCGAGTTCGACGCGGTCGTCGACTTCGACGCCATCGTCCGCGACCCGGCGCAACCCTCGCGGATGCGCCCCGCCTACGACTCCGGCGACCACCTGCACCCGGGCGACACCGGCTACCGTGCGATGGCCGATGCGATCGACCTGCAGGCCCTGCTCGGCGACCGCTGACCCGCCGGCACGCCCCCCAACCGACACTCCCTATCGCCAGTCCGCCGCGATTCATGCATTCCGCTCGCGGACTGCCGCCGCCACCGAAGGAACCACCCATATGAAAGCCATCGCCCTGACCCGCTACCTGCCGATCGACGACCCTCAGTCATTGCAGGATGTCGACCTGCCCGCGCCGCCGGCGCCGAGCGGCCACGACATCCTGGTGCGGGTGGCCGCGGTGTCGGTCAATCCGGTCGACACCAAGGTCCGTTCGCCGAAGGCCACCGTCGAAGCCAACCCGCGCGTGCTCGGCTACGACGCCTGCGGCATCGTCGAGGCGGTCGGCGACGCGGTCTCGCGCTTCAAGCCCGGCGACCGCGTCTACTACGCCGGCGACATCGGCCGTCCCGGCAGCAACGCCGAACTGCAGCTGGTCGACTCGCGCGTGGTCGGCCATGCCCCGCGCTCGCTCGACGACGGCCAGGCGGCGGCGCTGCCGCTGGTCGCGATCACCGCCTGGGAGCTGCTGTTCCATCGCATGCCCTACGACAGCGAGAAGGGTGGCGAGGGCAAGACCCTGCTGGTGATCGCCGGCGCCGGCGGCGTCGGTTCGATCGCGATCCAGCTCGCGCGCCGCGCCGGCTTCACCGTGATCGCCACCGCCTCGCGCGAGGACACCGTCGCCTGGTGCGAGGCGATGGGCGCGCATCACGTGATCAACCATCGCCAACCGCTGGCGCCGCAGCTCAAGGCACTGGGCCTGGAGAGCGTCGACGCGGCGATCAACCTGGCCGACACCGTCGCCTACTGGGAGGTGCTCGGCGAGCTGCTGGCGCCGCAGGGCCACGTCGGCCTGATCGTCGAGCCCGACGCGCCGCTGAAGATCGGCGACCCCTACAAGCTCAAGTGCATCGGCATCCACTGGGAGATGATGTTCGCGCGGCCGCTGCTGAAGACCGCGGACATGGACGAGCAGGGCAAGCTGCTCGACCGCGTCGCCGCCCTGATCGACGCGGGCGAGCTCAAGAGCGTCCAGCGCGACACGCTGTCGCCGATCAATGCCGCCAACCTGCGCGAAGCGCACCGCCGGCTCGAATCGGGCGCGACGATCGGCAAGCTGGTCGTGGCCGGTTGGTAGGCCAGTCGTCGCGATGCCGTCGTCGTGATGCCGAGCCCGGGGGCGGACGCACTGCTACATTCCAACCTCCGGGTACGGCAGCGGGAGACCACGCGGTGAACGTCAAGGAGTTTTCCAGTCGGGTGGGCATCAGTCCGCACACCGTCCGCTACTACGAAAAGATCGGGTTGTTGCGCGATGTCCATCGCCTTGCCAACGGTCACCGCGATTTCTCCGAGAAAGACATCTCCTGGATCGGCTTCGTGCAGAGGCTGAAGGACACCGGGATGCCACTGGAGCAGATCCATCGCTACGCCGACCTCAGGGCCGAAGGCGCATCGACCCTGAGGGAGCGGCACGACCTGCTCGAACGACATGCCTCTGCGCTGGAGCAAAGCCTCGCCGAACAGCAGCGCCACCTGGACCGGCTCCGCGAGAAGATCGCGCTCTATCGGGCGGCGATGGACGGGCGCGAAACGCGCTTGACTTAGAGCCGACTCGAACCCGCAAGCTCCCGTCGAACACACCGGCAGGAGCATGGACACGTGAAGGAACCGGGCACACCCCCCGACTCTCGGGACAGGCGGCGCTTGCTGCGCACGGCAGGACTGCTGGGCGCGGTGGCCTGCGGTCAATACGCACCCGCCGGCCGCACTTCAATCCATCGGGAGACAGACATGGGCATCAACAGCGTGGGCATCGACAACGACGAGCGCTTCGAGCGAGGCTGGGAGAAGCTACGGGAAATCGACGGCGAAGCGGGCGAGCGGGTCATCGAGTCCCTGAAACACATCGCCCCCGACCTTGGCCGCTACACCATCGAATTTCCATTCGGGGACGTCTACAGCCGCCCCGGGCTGGACCTGAGGTCGCGGGAGATCGCCACCGTTGCCGCGCTGACCGCACTGGGCAACGCAGCGCCGCAACTGAAGGTGCACATCCATGGTGCGCTCAACGTGGGATGCACATCGCAGGAGATCGTCGAGGTCATCATCCAGATGGCGGTCTACGCGGGTTTCCCGGCCGCCTTGAACGGCGCGACCGCTGCCCGGGAAGTCTTCGCCGAACGCGGACTCATCGAAGCATAGGCATCCGCTGCGGCGGGAATGTCGGTCCCGGTATCGGCGCAAGTGTCGACCGGCCCCCGGTGCGGCAGGTTTCGTGCCCGGCCCGGAGATCCGTGCAATCGCCCCCGGCAGGTCCCGGGCGACTCGCGACACAGCCCCTGATCGCCCATGAGCGGATGCCATGCCCACACCGCCCGCGCCCCTGGCGTGGGCGGTGTCGCCTGAACAGGCGGTGCCGGGCCGGAAAAGTTGAAGCCGGCACGCTTTCACGGCATCGTGCGGGCTTCCGTACGCCAGCGTATCGCCATGCCAGCCAATCACCCCGCCGCGGACAGCGCACCGCACCCGCTCTACCCGCACCTGTTCGAACCGCTGGACCTGGGCTTCTGCACCCTGTCCAACCGCGTGCTGATGGGATCGATGCACACCGGCCTGGAAGACAAGAGCGCCGACTTCCCCAAGCTGGCCCGCTACTTCGGCGAACGCGCCGCCGGCGGCGTCGGCCTGATCGTGACCGGCGGCTTCTCGCCGAACCTGGTCGGCTGGCTCAAACCGTTCGGCGGCACCCTGCGCTGGCCATGGGAAGTCGGCAAACACCGCCAGGTCACCCGCGCCGTGCACGAGCACGGCAGCCGGGTCTGCCTGCAGATCCTGCACGCGGGGCGCTACGGCTATCACCCGTTGCAGGTGGCGCCATCGAAGATCAAGGCGCCGATCAATCCGTTCACCCCGCGCGCGTTGTCGGCGCGCGGCGTCGAACGCCAGATCGCGGCGTTCGTGCGCACCGCCCAGCTCGCCCGCGACGGCGGCTACGACGGCGTCGAGGTGATGGGCTCGGAAGGTTATCTGCTGAACCAGTTCACCGCGCCGCGCACCAACAAGCGCGACGACAGCTGGGGCGGCGACGCCGCTCGCCGCATGCGTTTCGCGGTCGAGATCGTGCGCCGGATCCGCGAAGCCTGCGGACCGGATTTCATCATCGTCTACCGGCTGTCGCTCCTGGACCTGGTCGACGACGGCCTGGCCTGGGACGAGGTGGTGCAGCAGGCGCAGGCGATCGAAGCCGCCGGCGCGACCCTGATCAACACCGGCATCGGCTGGCACGAGGCGCGCATCCCGACCATCGCCACCTCGGTGCCGCGCGCGGCCTTCACCGGTATCACCGCGCGCCTGAAGCCGCACGTATCGGTGCCGCTGATCACCACCAACCGCATCAACATGCCCGACGTCGCCGAAGCCGTGCTCGCCCGCGGCGACGCCGACATGGTGTCGATGGCGCGGCCGCTGCTGGCCGATCCGGCCTGGGTGAACAAGGCGCGCGCCGGACACGCGGACGACATCAACACCTGCATCGCCTGCAACCAGGCCTGCCTGGACCACGTGTTCGAGAACAAGCGCGCCAGCTGCCTGGTCAATCCGCGCGCCTGCGCCGAAACCGAGCTGAACTACACCGCCACCCGCGCGCCGCGGCGCATCGCGGTGGTCGGCGCCGGCCCGGCCGGACTGGCCTGCGCGACGGTCGCCGCCGAACGCGGCCACGCGGTGACCCTGTTCGACGGCGGCGACGAGATCGGCGGCCAGTTCAACCTCGCCAAGCGCATCCCCGGCAAGGAGGAGTTCCACGAAACGCTGCGCTACTTCCGCCGCCGCATCGAGCAGACCGGGGTCGACCTGCGTCTGCGCAACCGCGCCGACGCCGACGCACTGGCCGACTTCGATGCGGTGGTGCTGGCGACCGGTATCAAACCGCGCTTGGTCGACTTCCCCGGTGCCGACCACGCCAAGGTCGTCGGCTACCTGGACGTGCTGAGCGGCCGAGTCGAGGCCGGACCGCGGGTCGCCATCGTCGGTGCTGGCGGCATCGGCTTCGATGTCGCCGAATTCCTCGTCCACCACGGCCACTCGCCAAGCCTCGACGCCCAGGCCTGGCGCACCGAATGGGGCGTGGACATCGGCTACGAGGGCAACCGCGGCGGCCTCGCCAACGCGCGTCCGCAGCCGCCCGCGCGCGAGGTCTGGCTGTTGCAACGCAGCCCCGGCAAGCCCGGCAGGCGATTGGGCAAGACCACCGGCTGGATCCACCGCGCGACGCTGAAATCGCGCCGGGTGCAGATGCTCGGCGGGGTCGAATACCTCGGCGTAGACGACCGCGGTCTGCGCATCCGTGTCGATGGCGGCGACGAGCAGTTGCTGCCGGTGGACCAGGTGGTGGTCTGCGCCGGCCAGGAGCCGTACAAGCCGCTGGCCGCCGAGCTGGAGGGCCGCGGCATCGCGACCCACGTGATCGGTGGTGCCGACGTCGCCGCCGAACTCGACGCCAAGCGCGCGATCGCCCAGGGCAGCCGGCTGGCCGCCTCGCTGTAGGCGCAGCCGGCGACTCCCGGGCTACGCCCGGGAATCCCCAAAGTTTGCTCCGCAAACCTTGGGCCCCGCCGTTGCGCTTCCACACCCCCATTCGCGCTACGCGCGAATCGCCCCCTGACTCAGGGGGCTGGGCCACGTGCCTTCATACCGTAGGAGCGGCGTAAGCCGCGATGGGCGTTCATGGGAAAGCTTCATCGCGGCTTACGCCGCTCCTACGGGGCCCTGCCGTGATGCTGTGGATTCGCAGCCCCCCTCCCGGCGCTCCTGAGGACGCTTCGGCAACCGACTCCCTGCGCTTCGAGGCTCGCCTCCTGAACGCTCAGTCAGCAATCCCTACGTGCTCGCCGACCACATGAAACCAAATAAAAACATATAGATAGACGACAGAAGATCGACTTCCAGCCCGACTCCAACGGCTCCGTCAAGCCTCCCTTGTTCACGCAGCGTTTATCAAAGCGCCGCTACCTTGCGCCAACTTTTGCTGCCGCCCCTCTTGCGGCCACCCACACCGACCCGCGTTCTGCGGCCCGGTGTCCGGGGGCAAAGCGCGCCACAGAGCCGCCGCCCTTAGTAATGCGATTTCCGCACCCTGCCCGGTTGTCCCATCGCCGCGCTCGGAAACAACGCCATGTCGTTCAGTACCAGGAGTCAACGCCCCGCAGGGGGTGGACGCCCGAGTGCGGTCGACGCAACGAAGTTGGAGTTCACATGAAACTGGCATGGATCCTCTGGCTGGCATCGGTATTGCCGCCAAACGCCGCCGACTCGCTCTGCCTGAGCACCACGCTGTACCTGGAAGCCCGCGACCAGTCCGTGCGCGGCCAGCAGGCGGTCGCCGAGGTCGCCCTGCGCCGTCGCGACAGCGGCCTGTGGGGCGACAGCGTCTGCGAGGTCGTGACCGCCCGCAAGCAGTTCGCGCCGACCATCGTTTCGCCGAACACCCGCCTCAGCAATGTCGAGGCCTGGGGCGAAGCGGTCACCGTCGCCCTGGAGGCCGAGCGCAACTGGGCGCTGCCGGCCGGCGAGCGCCAGGAGGTCGTGCCCGGCGCGAGCCACTTCCTCGCCCACAAGATCGCCAGCCCGAGCTGGCGCAACGCCTACCAGGTCGCGCAGATCGGCGACCATACCTTCCTCAAGGTGCAGACGCTGAAGCCGCGCGGACCGAAGTCGTAAGCGCCGCGGGCGCGACGCAACGTTCCGCCGCGGGCATTGAGCGGCAATCGACGGGTCGGCGATAGTAGCCGGCCCGTTCTCGTTTCCGCCGCGGAGCGCCCGATGAAGCTTTATACCAAGCCTGGTGCCTGTTCGACCGCCGGCCACATCGCCCTGCACTGGACCGGGCAGCCGTTCGAGGTCGAGATCCTCGACAAGAACACGATGAAGGCGCCGGCCTTTCTCGCGATCAATCCGGCCGGCGCGGTACCCGCGATCGTCGACGGCGATTTCGTGCTGACCCAGAACGCCGCGATCATGGGCTATATCGCCGACACCCACCCCGAGGCCGGCCTTGCCGGCGACGGCAGCGCGCGCCAACGCGCCGAGGCCGCCCGCTGGCTGGCCTTCGTCAACTCCGACCTGCATCCGGCATTCAAGCCGCTGTTCGCGCCCGCGCAGTTCAGCGTCGATGCCGACGGCCACGACGCGGTGCGCCAGGCCGCCCACAAGCGTCTGCGCGGGCTGTTCGAGAGCGCCGACCGGCAGTTGCGGGACCGCGACTGGCTGGCCGGCTTCCGCAGCTTCGCCGACCCCTACTTCTACATCACCCTGCGCTGGGCCGGCGGCCTGAAGGTCGACCTGTCCGGGCTCGAAAACCTGTCCGCCTTCAAGCAGCGGATGGACGCCGATCCCGGGGTGCGCGCGGCACTGGAGGCCGAAGGCCTGTCCTGAGCCGTCCACGCGCCGCTGGCCGCGCACCGGGGCGAATCCGCAGCCGGCGCGCCCTCAGCGGTCGCGGTCCTTCCAGTACTGGGTCATCTCCAGATAGGTGAACGAGGCCGACCAGGTGATCAGCATCAGGCCGACCAGGGCCTCGGTACCGGTCAGCAGCCGGATCGGCCCCACCGGCACCATGTCGCCGAAGCCGACGGTGGTGTAGACCATCGCCGAGAAGTACACGGTGTCGAACAGGTTGTCGTGATGCATGCCATGGACCTCGCCGACCCCGGCGAGGTTCAGCAGCAGGTAGTAGGCCAGGCCGAACACCCAGATCTCGACCACGTGCAGCAACAGCAGCCACAGGTATACCGCGACCAGGCGACGACGGCCGGCCCCCTCGGCGTGGCGCCGGTTGTGGGCGACGATCCGGCTCAGCATCTCGTAGTGCAGCAGGATCACGATCCCGACCACGGCGATCGTGGTGCAGGCGATGATCAGGTTGGTCGGCCAGTCCTCGTACATCCCATCGCTCCGCGAGTCGAATAGCGTCAAACGAGAAAGGGCCCGGCATGCCGGGCCCCCGTCACCGTCCGTGCGCGCTCAGCGCTTGTCGATCGCCACGTACTCGCGATCCTCCGGACCGGTGTAGTTCGCACTCGGCCGGATGATCTTGCCATCCTCGCGCTGTTCGATCACGTGCGCGCTCCAGCCGGTGGTGCGGGCGATCACGAACAGCGGGGTGAACATCGGCGTCGGGATGCCCATCATGTGATAGGCGGACGCGCTGTACCAGTCGAGGTTCGGGAACATCTTCTTGGTGTCCATCATCAGGTTCTCGATGCGCTCGGACACGTCGAACAGGGTCTGGTTGCCACCGTCCTCGCACAGCTTGCGGCTGATCTCCTTGATGATCGGATTGCGCGGATCGCCGATCGTGTAGACCGGGTGGCCGAAGCCGATGATGATCTCCTTGCGCTCCATCCGCGCGCGGATGTCGGCCTCGGCCTCGTCGGCGCTGTTGTAGCGGCTGATGATGTCCATCGCCACTTCGTTGGCGCCGCCGTGCTTGGGCCCGCGCAGCGCGCCGATCGCGCCGGTGATGCACGAGTGCAGGTCCGAGCAGGTGCCGGCGATCACCCGCGCGGTGAAGGTCGAGGCGTTGAACTCATGCTCGGCGTAGAGCACCAGCGACTTGTCCAGCGACTCGGCCTGCAGCGCGCTGGGCGGTTCGCCGTGCAGCAGGTGCAGGAAGTGCGCGGCGACGCTGTCGTCGTCGGTCTCCACGTCGATGCGGCGACCGTTGCGGGTGAAGTGCCACCAGTAAAGCAGCATAGAACCGAAGCTGGCGATCAGCTTGTCGGCGATGTCGCGCGCCTCGCTGGCCGGATGGCCTTCGCGCTCGGGCAGCACCGTGCCCAGCACCGAGCAGCCGGTGCGCAGCACGTCCATCGGATGCGCGTTGGCCGGCACCAGCTCCAGCGCCTCGGCGACGATCGCGGGCAGGCCGCGCAGGCGCTTGAGCTTGGCCTTGTAGGCGTTCAACTGCGACACCGTCGGCAGCACGCCGTGGACCAGCAGGTGGGAAACCTCCTCGAAGCTGGACCGGGTCGCCAGGTCGTGGATGTCGTAGCCGCGGTAGTGCAGGTCGTTGCCGCTGCGGCCGACCGTGCACAGGGCGGTGTTGCCGGCGGCGGTGCCGCTCAGGGCGACGGACTTCTTCGGCTTGGGAGCCGCCGCTTGGGCGGTGTCGGGAGTCGCGGCCTTGGTCATCGTGGTTCTCCTGCTTGGCGAAGCTGGTGGAGGGCCTGCGGGCCGATGGACGGTGTGTTCCGCCCTATCGCCGGCTGGCCGGTGTGGGTCGACCCGGGCGTTGTCCCGGAATGACAACGCTCAGGCCTGGATGCGACCGGTGGGTCGCACCGGCTGCGGCTGCGCCACGCGCCTGCCGCAGCCGGAGGGCGGACGGACGCGCCGGCGGAGATCGATGCAGGGGGCCCGCAAGGCGGGAGTCTGTTCGCTCCGTCGGCCGACCTTCGCGCCGTGGGTTCAGAGCCTCAAGTTCAGAACCTCAAGCTCAGGACTTGCCGTCGGCGAACAGCGCGTCGAGCTTGTCCTCGTAGGCGTGATAGCCGAGGAAGTCGTACAGCTCGGCCCGCGTCTGCAAGGTGTCGATGATGTTCTTCTGCGTGCCCTCTCGACGCACGGTCTCGTAGAAGTTCAGCGCCGCCTTGTTCATCGCCCGGTAGGCGCCGCAGCAGTACAGGGCGATGTCGACGCCGGCCTCGCCAAGCTCCTCGGTGGTGAAGAACGGGGTCGATCCGAACTCGGTCAGGTTGGCCAGGATCGGCACCTTCACCGCGGCCTTGAAGCGGCGATAGTCGTCCAGCGTCTTCATCGCCTCGGGGAAGATCATGTCGGCGCCGGCTTCGACGTAGGCCACCGCGCGCTCGATCGCGCTGTCGATGCCCTCGGAAGCGGCGGCGTCGGTGCGCGCCATGATCACGAAGCCGGCGTCGGTGCGCGCATCGACCGCGGCCTTGACCCGGTCGACCATCTCGGCCTTCGGCACCACTTCCTTGCCCGGACGATGGCCGCAGCGCTTCTGCCCGACCTGGTCCTCCATGTGCACGGCGGCGACGCCGACGTTGATGAAGGACCGGACCGTGCGGGCGATGTTGAAGGCGCCGCCCCAGCCGGTGTCGATGTCGACCAGCAACGGCATGTCGGTGGCGTCGACGATGCGGCGCGCGTCGGTGAGCACGTCCTCCATGGTGCTGATGCCCAGGTCGGGCATGCCCAGCGAGTTGGCGGCGACGCCGCCTCCGGACAGGTACAGCGCCTTGTAGCCGACCCGCTTGGCCATCAGGCCGGCGTAGGCGGTGATCGCGCCCATCACCTGCAGCGGGGACTCTTCGGAGACGGCGGCGCGGAAACGCGCGCCCCGGGAATGTGCGTTGGTCATGGCATCTCCTCGTGGGTCCGCCATTCTATCCGACCCGGCCCGGTCGCCGGTCCGGCCCCGCCCCCTGACGGTCCCGCTCAGTCGCCCGGCTCAGCCGCCTGAATCCGCGCCCCGCTCCAGCGCCCGGCGCACCTCATCCAGGGCTCCGGGGTCGTCCAGGGTCGACAGATCGCCCGGATCGCGCTGCTCGGCCAGGGCCTGCAGCGAGCGGCGCAACAACTTGCCGGAACGGGTCTTCGGCAACGCGCCGACCACGTAGACCCGGGCCGGCCGCGCCACCGCGCCGAGCTGCTCGACCACCCGCGCGCGCATGCCCTCGGCCGCGGCCGCGGCGTCGCCCTCGCGCAGGGTCGCGAACACCACCGGCACCTGCCCCTTCAAGGCGTCGTGGACGCCGATCACCGCCGCCTCGGCGACGCTGGGATGGGTCGAGCAGGACTCCTCGATCTCGCGGGTGCCGAGCCGGTGTCCGGCGACGTTGATCACGTCGTCGGTGCGGCCGAGGATGAAGGTGTAGCCGTCCTCGTCGCGGATCGCCCAGTCCAGCGAGCTGTACAGCAGCTCCTTGAAATGGCTGAAATAGCTCTGCATGAAGCGCGCGTCGTCGCCCCAGACCGTGGTCAGGCAGCCCGGCGGCAGCGGTGGCTCGATCACCAGCACGCCCTTCTCGCCCGCACCGACATCGGCCCCACTGACGTCGTCGATCACCCGCAGCCGATAGCCCGGCGCCGGCAGCCCCGGCGATCCGAACTTGACCGGTTTCATGTCCAGCCCCGGCATCAGCGACAGCACCGGCCAGCCGGTCTCGGTCTGCCAGTAGTTGTCGATGATGGTCTTGCCGATGCCGTCGGTGATCCAGTGCGCGGTCGGCTCGTCCAGCGGCTCGCCGGCCAGGAACAGCCATTGCAGCTGCGACAGGTCGTGCTTCTTCAGCCAGGCCGCATCCTGCTTCTTCAACACGCGGATGCCGGTCGGCGAGGAGAACATCGTGCGCACACCGTACTTCTCGCAGATCGACCACCACACACCGGGATCGGGATTCGTCGGCAGCCCCTCGTAGAGGATCGAGGTCGCGCCGACGATCAGCGGCCCGTAGACGTTGTAGGAATGCCCGACCGCCCAGCCGACATCGGAGGTGGAGAACATCACCTGGCCGGCACGGACGTCGTAGATCGACCACATCGACAACGCCAGCGCCACCGCATAGCCGCCGACGTCGCGCTGCACGCCCTTGGGCTTGCCGGTGGTGCCGGAGGTATACAGCAGATAGCTGGGTTCGTTCGATTCCAGCCATTCCACCTCCACGCGTGCGCCGGCATGCGCGGCACGCAGTGCGTCGTAGTCGACATCGCGGCCCTCGACCCGGCTCGCGTCCGGGTCCAGTCCGCGCGACACCATCAGCACGTGCGGCGGCGGATGCTGCGCCTCGGTGCAGGCGGCATCGACCAGGGGCTTGTACGCGATCACCTTGCCGCCGCGCATGCCGGCGTCGGCGCAGATCAGCAGCTTCGGCCGCGCGTCGTCGATGCGCAGGGCCAGGTTGTGCGAGGCGAAACCGCCGAACACCACCGAGTGCACCGCGCCGATGCGCGCGCAGGCGAGCATCGCGAATACCGCCTCGGCCATGTTCGGCATGTAGATCACCACCCGGTCGCCGCGACCGACATCGAGCGACTTGAGCATCGAAGCGAACACGTTGACCTCGTCGAACAGCTCGCGATAACTGATCTCACGGGTAACGCCGGTCTCGCTGGAGATCGCCACCAGCGCCAGCTGTTCGCCACGGGCATCGAGATGACGGTCGACCGCGTTGTGGCACAGATTGGTGGTGCCGCCGGAGAACCAGCGCCGGAACGGCGGATCGCGGTAGTCGAGGATCTTCTGCGGCGGCGTGTGCCAGTCGATGGCCCGGGCCTGCTCCGCCCAGAAGCCTTCCGGATCGTCGATCGAACGCTGGTGGAACGCCTCGTAGCGCATGTCGGCAGCCTTGGAGAACGATGCCCCTAGCCTAGGCCGCCGCCGGCACGGCTTCATTCGGACTTTGGTCGATGCCACCGCGGCGGCATGCGAACGCGTCTCAGAACGGCGCGGCGCTGTCGAAGGCCACCGGCTCGCCGCTGGCCGGGTGCGCGAACGACAGCCGGCTGGCATGCAGGCACACACGCTCGGCCGCCGCCGCGCCGTACATCGTGTCGCCGACGATCGGGTGGCCGATGCTGGCCAGATGCAGGCGCAACTGGTGGCTGCGACCGGTGACCGGTTCCAGCTCGAGCCGGCTGGTGTCGCTCTCGCGGGTATCCGGCCCGCCTGCTCGGGAACCATGCCCCAGCCGCCGCCATCGGGTGAGTGCCGGCTTGCCGGTCTCGAAATCGACCTTCTGCTTGGGCCGGTTCGGCCAGTCGCAGATCAACGGCAGCGCGACCTCCCCCGCGGCCTCCTCGACGCGGCCCTCGACCACCGCGACATAGCGCTTGGATACCTGGCGCCGTTCGAACTGCTTCGCCAGCGCCCGCTGCATGTCCTTGCCCCGCGCGAACACCATCAGACCGCTGGTGACCTGGTCGAGGCGATGCACGGTCAACGCATCCGGGTAGGACGCCTGCAACCGCGACACCACGCAGTCCTGGTTCTCCGGCAACCGCCCCGGCACCGACAGCAGACCGGCCGGTTTCTCGATCACCAGCAGGTGGGCATCGGCGTGGATGACGACGATGTCGGCGCTCATCGGCTTGTGGGGCACCGGATACCACCGGATACGGCGACCCGAAACAGGACGGGGCGGCCGAAGCCGCCCCGCCGGAAATCCCGATGCCGGGAGTCCATCGTCAAAGCAGATGCGCGACGCCGGCACGCTCTTCCTCGAGCTCGGCGAGGGTCTTGTCCATCGCCGCGCGGCTGAACTCGTCGACCGGCAGGTCGGTGACGCGGACGTACTCGCCGTTCGCGCAGGTCACCGGCACGCCGTAGATCACGCCTTCGGGAATGCCGTAGCTGCCGTCGGACGGCACGCCCATCGTCACCCACTTGCCGTCGGTGCCCAGCACCCAGTCGTGGATGTGGTCGATCGCGGCATTGGCGGCCGAGGCGGCCGAGGACAGGCCGCGCGCCTCGATGATCGCGGCGCCGCGCTTGCCGACCTGCGGGATGAAGGTGTTCGCGTTCCAGTCGGCGTCGCCGATCTTGTCCTTCAGCGACTCGCCGCCGACGGTGGCGAAGCGGTAGTCCGGGTACATGGTCGGGCTGTGGTTGCCCCACACGACCATCTTCTCGATGTCGCCGACGGCGACGCCGGCCTTGCCGGCCAGCTGGCTCAGCGCGCGGTTGTGATCCAGGCGCAGCATCGCGGTGAAGTTCCTCGCGGGCAGATCCGGGGCCGACTTCATCGCGATGTAGGCGTTGGTGTTGGCCGGGTTGCCGACCACCAGCACCTTGACGTCGCGGCTGGCGACCTTGTTCAGCGCGGCGCCCTGGGCGGTGAAGATCTTGGCGTTCTCAAGCAGCAGGTCCTTGCGCTCCATGCCCGGGCCGCGCGGACGCGCGCCGACCAGCAGGGCGATGTCGGCGTCCTTGAACGCGACCTCGGCGTCGTCGGTACCGACCATGCCGGCCAGCAGCGGGAACGCGCAGTCCTCCAGCTCCATCATCACGCCCTTGAGCGCGGCCTGGGCCTTCTCCATCGGCAGCTCGAGCAGCTGCAGGATCACCGGCTGATCCTTGCCGAGCATCTCGCCGGAGGCGATGCGGAACAGCAGCGAATAGCCGATCTGGCCGGCAGCACCGGTAACGGCAACGCGGACGGGGGTTTTCATCGGTAGTTCCTTGCGTTTGACTGGGGGTGTGGCGAATCGTTCGTGCGGGCCGCGCCGACGTCAGAACACGTCGCGATAGCCCAGCGGTTCGAGCTTCTGCTGCAGGCCTTCGGTGTCGTAGCCGTAGACCACGTCCTGGCCGACCACCGTGGTCGGCACGCCGCGCGCGCGCAGGGCCCGCATCGCGCGTTGCCCGGCCTCGGTGTCGATGTCGATCACGCGATAACGGACCTCGGACAGCTCGAACGCCTTCTGCTGCTTGCGGCAGTACCCGCACCACTCGGCGGCGAGCATCACGATGCGGTCGTCGCCGGTGGCGTTGCGCGGATCATCCGGATGCAGCGCGGCCGCTTCGCGGGGCCAGAGTTTCCAGGCCCCGACGAGGACCGCGATGATGACGAGCAGCCGGAGCGGAGACATCGACGGCTCAGGCGAGCTCGGCGAAGAACTCGCGGATGCGCTCCATGCCCGGTGCCAGCTGCGGCGTCGGACAGGTGTAGCTGATGCGCATCGCGCGCGGCTCGCCGAATGCCGAACCCGGCACGCAGGCGACGCCCTTGGCCTCCAGCAGCACGCTGCAGAAGTCGACGTCGTTCTCGATCTTCTTGCCGCTCGGACCGTGGGTCTTGCCGAAGCTGCAGCTCACGTCCGGGAACACGTAGAACGCGCCCTGCGGCCGCGGGCAGACCACGCCGGGAATGCCGTTCATCACCGCCATGACCTGGTCGCGCTTGGCCTGGAACTCGGCGCAGCGGGCCTCGGGCACGTCCTGCGGACCCGACAGCGCGGCCACCGCCGCGGCGGTGGTGACCTCGGGAATATTGGTGATGTGATTGGAGTTCAGCGTCACCACGGCCTTGGCGACCGCTTCCGGGCCGGCCATGAAGCCGACCCGCCAACCCGGCATGCCGTAGGTCTTGGACAGCGAGTCGACGAAGATCACCCGCTCCTTCAGTTCCGGCCTGGAATGCACGAAGTTGTGGTAGCCGACACCGTCGAACACCATCTTGTTGTAGATGTCGTCGGTGATCACCCAGGTATCCGGGTACTTCACCAGCACCTCGGCCAGCGCGTCGATCTCCTCGCGGGTATAGACCATGCCGGTCGGGTTCGACGGGTTGTTGAACAGGAACACGCGCGGCTTCTTCGCCAGCGCCGCCTCCAGCTGCGCGGGGGTCAGCTTGTAGTCCTGCTCGGGCGGGCACGGCAGCAGCTCGACCTTGGCGTTGACGATCTCGGCGATGTCGAGATAGCTGGTCCAGTACGGCGTCGGGAAGACGATCGTGTCGCCCTCGTCGAGCAGGGCCTCGGCCAGGTTGTAGAGCAGGTGCTTGGCGCCCACGCCGCTGGCGCAGTTGACCCGGCCGTAACCGGTCAGTCCCAGCTTCCCCATGTGCTCGATGAAGGCGTCGATCATCGGGTCGGCGCCGCGGTTGCTGCCGTACTGGCCGCTGTCGTGGGACAGCGCATTGCGGGCGGCCTCGTAGACGTGCTCGCCGGGCAGGAAATTCGGCACGCCGATCGAGAAGCTGATGATGTCGCGGCCTTCGGCTTTCAGGCGCTTGGCCTTCTCGGCAATCTGCATGATCGCACTGGGCTTGGCGCGGCCGATACGGCTGGCGAGCTGGGGCATCGCGGGGGACCTCTCAGGTGGGTTGTGACGGAGGGGAGGCAGGCCGTCTGGCGGCCTGGACAAAGCCCCCTGATGGTATCACGCACACGCCAGCCGCTCTGCCCCGCGGCGGCACCCGGCGGCACACCCCGCGGCCACCGGGATCGCGCCGCGCGGACACGAAAAACCCCGGACCGACGGCCCGGGGTTCCGTTCAACGACAATGTCCGCCGCGGACGCTCAGGCGCGCGCGTTCGCGTCCAGCGTCTTGTTCCAGTCGGCCACGCGATCGGCCCTGGCCGCCAGCACCGGCTCGATGTCGCCCTCGATCTTCACCGTGCGGATCTCGTCGCCCTGCTGGATCTTGTCGACGACCTCCAGGCCCTCGACCACCTTGCCGAACACGGTGTGCTTGCCGTCCAGCCACGGGCACGCCACGTGGGTGATGAAGAACTGGCTGCCGTTGGTGCCGGGGCCGGCGTTGGCCATCGACAGCACTCCGCGCTCGTGGGGCAGGCCGTTGTCGGTCTCGTCCTCGAAACGGTAGCCGGGGCCGCCGGTGCCGGTGCCCAGCGGGCAGCCGCCCTGGACCATGAAGTCGGCGATCACGCGGTGGAAATTGAGGCCGTCGTAGAAGCCGCGGCGGACCAGGTTGACGAAGCTGGCAACGGTCAGCGGCGCCTTGTCGGCGGCGAGCTCGACGCGGATCGGGCCGCGATCGGTATCGAAAATGGCGGTCAATGACATGGATACGGCTCCTGTGAGGGGCTGGCGCGCCGCGAACGGGACGCCCGGGGGGAAAGCTCCAGAGTCCGCCAACCCGGGTCGACAAACGATGAACACCGGTTCCGCGGGCGGAATGCTGAATGCGGACCGCCTAGAATACCGCAGCCGGAACCGGAAACCGCGCATTCATATGACCATTGCCACATTTGGCGGATATAATGGTCGGCTTCCCTCCGCGAGCCTGATGCCTTCGCCGGCGTCCTTTCCGCATGTCCGCATCCAACTCCGTCGAACGCCTGCGCAATATCGCCATCGTCGCCCACGTCGATCATGGCAAGACCACCCTCGTCGACCAGCTGCTCAAGCAGTCCGGCACCCTGTCCGAGCGCACCGTCCTCGCCGAGCGGGTGATGGACAGCAACGACCAGGAAAAGGAGCGTGGCATCACGATCCTGGCCAAGAACACCGCCATCACCTGGAACGGCAACCGGATCAACATCGTCGACACCCCCGGGCACGCCGACTTCGGCGGCGAGGTCGAGCGCGTGCTGTCGATGGTCGACACCGTGCTGATCCTGGTCGACGCGATGGACGGGCCGATGCCGCAGACCCGCTTCGTG
Source organism: Marilutibacter maris (assembly GCF_006546735.2). Taxonomy (GTDB): domain Bacteria; phylum Pseudomonadota; class Gammaproteobacteria; order Xanthomonadales; family Xanthomonadaceae; genus Marilutibacter; species Marilutibacter maris. Next base: position 21,648 of record NZ_VICD02000278.1, read on the forward strand.
ACCCAGAAGGCCTTCGCGATGGGCTTCAAGCCGATCGTGGTGGTCAACAAGATCGACCGTCCCGGCGCGCGCCCCGACTGGGTGATCGACCAGGTCTTCGACCTGTTCGACAAGCTCGGCGCGACCAATGAGCAGCTCGACTTCCCGATCGTCTACACCTCGGCGCTGAACGGCTACGCCAGCCTCGACGACAGCGTCCGCTCGGGCGACATGACCGCGCTGTACGAAGCGATCATGCAGCACGCGCCGATGCCTGAAGTGGACCCGGACGGTCCCTTCCAGATGCGCATCAGCCAGCTGGATTACAGCAACTTCGTCGGCGTGATCGGCATCGGCCGGATCCAGCGCGGCACCCTGAAGAAGAACATGCCGGTCTCGGTGATCGATCGCGAAGGCAAGAAGCGCCAGGGCAAGGTGCTGCAGGTGCTGGGCTTCCTGGGCCTGGAGCGGATCGAGCAGGACAGCGCGCAGGCCGGCGACATCGTCGCCATCTCCGGCATCCAGGAGCTGACCATCTCCGATACCGTCTGCGCCCTCGACACCCCCGAGGCGCTGCCGGCGCTGACCGTCGACGAGCCGACGATCTCGATGACCTTCCAGGTCAACAACTCGCCGTTCGCCGGCAACAAGGACCTGTCGGGCGGCAAGTTCCTGACCAGCCGCCAGATCAAGGACCGCCTCGAACGCGAGACCGTGCACAACGTCGCGCTGCGGGTCGAGCAGCTCGAGGACGCCGACAAGTTCCTGGTCTCCGGCCGCGGCGAACTGCACCTGTCGGTGCTGATCGAGAACATGCGCCGCGAGGGCTTCGAGCTGGCGGTGTCGCGCCCCGAGGTGATCATCAAGGAAATCGACGGCCAGCTGATGGAGCCGATCGAGCAGTTGGTGATCGATGTCGAGGAGATCCACCAGGGCGGCGTGATGGAGAAGCTCGGCACCCGCAAGGGCCAGCTGAAGAACATGGAGCCCGACGGCAAGGGTCGCGTGCGCCTGGAGTACATGATCCCGGCGCGCGGCCTGATCGGCTTCCAGAACGAGTTCAAGACCCTGACCCAGGGCTCGGGCCTGCTGTTCCACGTGTTCGACCATTACGGACCGAAGGAACAGGGTGCGATCGCCAAGCGCATCAACGGCGTGATGATCGCCAATGCCGCCGGCACCACCCCCGCCTACTCGCTGGGACCGCTGCAAGACCGCGGCAGGCTGTTCGCCGCCGAGGGCGACTCGGTGTACGAGGGCCAGCTGGTCGGCATCCATTCCAAGGACAACGACCTGACCGTCAATGCGATCAAGCCCAAGCCGCTGACCAACATGCGCGCTTCGGGCAAGGACGACGCCATCGCGCTGAGCCCGGCGATCAAGTTCTCGCTGGAGCAGGCCCTGGACTTCATCGAGGACGACGAGCTGGTGGAGATCACCCCGAAGGAGATCCGCCTGCGCAAGAAGTTCCTGACCGAAAGCGATCGCAAGCGGGCCTCGCGCGCGGCCTGAGCTTCCCCGCCCGGCGGCACCCTAGAATGGCAGCGTGAGCGATCTCCCGCTGCCATTTCTTTGCCTGCTGTTCGCGCTGGCCGCGGCGGTGGTGTGGCGCGCCGGCACCGTGCTCTCGCGCACCACCGATCGACTCGACGAGGCGTTCGGCTGGGGCGAGGCGATCGGCGGCATGGTGCTGCTGGCCATCGTCACCAACCTGCCGGAAATCGCGATCACCGCCAGCGCGTCGCTGCAGGGCCGCGTCGAGGTCGCGATCGGCAATCTGCTCGGCGGGGTCGCGATCCAGACCGTGGTACTGGTGGCGCTGGACTTCGCCGCGCGCCGCGAGGGCGCGCCACTGTCGGCGCTGGCCGGGTCGCCGCAGCTGAAACTGGAAGCCGCCCTGGTCGTGGCGATGCTCGGCCTGGTCCTGCTCGGGCATGTCTGGGAATCGCCGCCGCAGGTCGCCGGCCTCAGCGTGCCGGGGCTGCTGATCGTCGCCGCCTGGTTCGCCGCCCTGCTCGGCATGCGACGGTTGTCGCGGCCGCAGGCGACGCCGGCCGACGCGGCCAACGCGACACCGCCCCGGGCCCGTCCGGGGCTTCGACGCTGCCTGCTGCACTTCGCAATCGCCTCACTGGCGACCCTGGTCGCCGGCGTGGCGCTGGAGCTGAGCGGGGACGCGATCGCCGAGGACCTGGGCATGAGCGGCGCGGTGTTCGCGGCCACGATCCTGGCCGCGGCGACCGCCATCCCCGAGGTCGCCAGCGGCCTGGAGTCGATCCGCCTCAGGCGCTGGCAACTGGCGATGAGCGACATCTTCGGCGGCAACGCATTCCTGCCGGTGCTGCTGGTGCTCGCCGCGCTGCTGTCGGGGCAGGCGGTCCTGCCGCAGCTGGGCGGCAGCGATCTGTACCTGGGCGCGCTCGGCCTGCTGCTTACCCTGTGCTATCTCGCCGGCATGGCGCGACGCGACGCCCGGCGTCGACTGGGAGTCGGCGTCGACTCGCTCTGCGTACTCGCGCTCTATGCCCTGGGCATCGCCGGCCTGGCGGCGATGTCGCCCTGAGCCGAGCGCAGTTTCCCCGCGCCGGGATGGCGGACATGCCGCACACCCCGCTCCGGCGACCGTTCGCCCCGCCCGCGAACTCGCCCACAGTATCGACCGCCGACGATCGCATATGCTCGATGGCGCTTTTCGCGATCGGGGAATCGCCATGCGTCTGTATCTCCCACGGGTGTATCTGCCTCTGGCTGCGTTGCTCATCGGTCTGACCGCATGCCAGCGCGCCACGGACGATACTGGCCCGAGCACCACTGGAACGACCGCCGACCGCGGCGAGCACGCCGGTGCCGCCGGCGATGACACTCGGCCGACCGGCGACTTCGCCTTCGGCGAGGTCGGCATCGCCGAACTGCAGACCCGGATGGGCCACGGCAAGTTGACCAGCGCCACGCTGACCCAGGCCTACCTGGATCGGATCGCCGCGATCGACGATGCCGGACCGATGCTCAACGCGGTGCTGGAACTCAATCCGGAAGCGCTGGAGGAAGCCGCCGCACGCGACGCCGAGCGCGCCGCAGGCCGCATCCGCGGCCCCCTGCACGGCATCCCGGTCCTGCTCAAGGACAACATCGATGCGACCCCGATGGTCACCTCGGCCGGCTCCAACGCGCTGGCCGAGCACCGTCCGCGCAGCGATGCCTTCCTGGTCCAGCGCCTGCGCGAGGCCGGCGCGGTGATCCTGGGCAAGACCAACCTCAGCGAGTGGGCCAATTTTCGTTCGACCCGCTCCAGCTCGGGCTGGAGCGCGCGTGGCGGCCAGACCCGCAACCCCTACGTGCTCGACCGCTCGCCCTGCGGCTCCAGTTCCGGCACCGGCAGCGCGATCGCCGCCAGCCTGGCCGCGGCCGGGGTCGGCACCGAGACCGATGGCAGCATCATCTGCCCCTCGGCGGTCGCCGGGCTGGTCGGCATCAAGCCGACCGTGGGCCTGATCAGTCGCGGCGGCATCGTGCCGATCTCCAGCAGCCAGGACACCGCCGGGCCGATGGCGCGCACGGTCGCCGACGCCGCGGTGATGCTGTCGGCGATGGTCGGCCGCGACGAGGGCGACGTGCGCACCGCCGAGAGCACCGGCCGCGCCATCTTCGACTACCACGCGCGCCTCGACGCCGGCAGCCTCCTGGGCGCCAGGATCGGCGTGTTGCGCAGCGCCTCGGGTTACCACGACGGCGTGGACGCGGTGTTCGAGCGCAACCTGGAGGCACTGCGCAAGGCCGGGGCCGAGCTGGTCGACGTCGCCATCGCTACCGACGGCCAGTGGCAGGAGGCGGAGCTGGTGGTGCTGCTGCACGAGTTCAAGCACGGCGTCGGTCGCTACCTCGGCAACGGCCAGGCCCCGGTCCGCGACCTGGCCGGACTCATCGAGTACAACCGCAAACATGCCGACACCGAGATGGCCTGGTTCGGCCAGGAGCTGTTCGAGCGGGCCCAAAGCGCCGGCCCGCTGGACGACGAGGCCTACATCGAAGCGCGGATCGCGGCGCGGCGCCTCGCGGGCGCCGAGGGCATCGACGCGACCCTGGCCGAGCACCAGCTCGACGCCATCATCGCGCCGGCGGTATCGCCGGCCTGGCCGATCGACCTGGTCAACGGCGATCATTTCCTTGGCGCCGGCTACGGCGTCGCCGCGGTCGCCGGCACCCCCAGCGTGACCGTGCCGATGGGCGACGTGCACGGTTTGCCGGTCGGTATCGTGTTCATGGGGCCTGCGTGGAGCGAGGCCCGGTTGATCGGACTCGCCCACGCCTTCGAGCAGCAGACCCGCGCCCGCACCGCGCCGCGGTTCCTGCCGACCCTGCCGTTCGACGCCGGCACGGCATCGGGAGCTGGAGCGGACGCAAAGCAAACCGGCGGCTGAGCGCCGCCGGTCCACAGGTCATCGGGAAAGCCGGCCGGGAACCGCTCCCGGCACCGGCTCAGGCACTGGTCGGCGTGCCGAGCTGGGACTGCTTGCGCACGATCAGCATCGCCACTTCCAGCGCCTGCTCGTAGTTCAGGCGCGGATCGACGGTCGACTTGTAGGCACGCTCCAGGTCGCTCTCGGTCAGCTCGCGGGCACCGCCCAGGCATTCGGTCACGTCCTCGCCGGTCAGCTCCAGGTGCACGCCCCCCAGACGGGTACCGGCCGCGGCATGCAGCTCGAACGCCTGTTCCAGCTCGCTGCGGATGTTGCGGAAGCGTCGGGTCTTGTAGCCGTTGGTGGTGCTCTCGGTATTGCCGTGCATGGGATCACAGACCCACAGCACCCGGCGCCCGTCGCGACGCACCGCATCCAGCAACGCGGGCAGCTTGTCGGCGATGCCGGTCGCGCCCATGCGATGGATGAAGGTCAGCCGGCCCGGCTCGTCCTCGGGGTTGAGCAGGTCGATCGTCTTCAGCAACTGGTCCGGGGTGACCGAGGGCCCGACCTTCAATGCGATGGGATTACGCAGACCGCGGAAGTACTCGGCATGGGCGCCGTCGACCGCGGCGGTACGCATGCCGATCCACGGATAATGGGTGCTGAGGTTGAACCAGCCCCAGTGGCGCGGCACCTGCCGGGTCATCGACTCCTCGTACGGCAGCAGCAGCGCCTCGTGCGAGGTGTAGAAATCGACCCGATTGAGGTTGTGCACCTCGCTGCCGGACAAGGTCTCCATGAAGCGCACCGCATCGCCGATCGCGTTGACCATGCGGCGGTACTCATCGGCCAGCGGCGAGTGCCCAACCCAGCTCAGGTTCCAGTATTCGGGATGGTGCAGGTCGGCGAAACCGCCGTCGATCAGGGCGCGGACGAAATTCATCGTCATCGAGGAGCGCGCATGCCCCTTGATCATGCGGCGCGGATCCGGACGCCGCGCGGCCTCGCTGAACTCGGGCGCATTGACCATGTCGCCGCGGTAGCTGGGCAGGCTGACGCCGTCGACGGTCTCGGTATCGGCCGAGCGGGGCTTGGCGTACTGGCCGGCGAAGCGGCCGACCCGGACCACCGGCTTGCGCATGCCGTGGACGAGCACCAGGCTCATCTGCAGCAGCACCTTCAGTCGGTTGGAGATCACGTCCGACGAGCAGGCGTCGAAGGTCTCGGCACAGTCGCCCCCCTGCAGCAGGAAGCGCTTGCCCTCCTGGGCCTCGGCCAGCTGCTGCTTGAGCGCGAGGATCTCCCACGAGGTCACCAGCGGCGGCAACGCCCGCAACTCGCCGAGCACGCCTTCCAGCTCGGCCGCGTCCGGATAGGTCGGCAACTGCAGCGCGGTGCGGCCGCGCCAGGAATCCGGAGCCCAGTCGGTCGGGAGTTTCACGGCTTGGATATTGCGTTCGGAGCTCGACATGACAGCAGTGGTTTGTTGCATTGCGACAAGCCATCATCCGCCGTTCGGCTGGCCACTGCAACGGTTTCGTCGGCAACCGAGGCGCCCTCGCGGGCGCACGCGCCCCGGGACCGGGGCGGGATGGGTTCAGTTGCGGCGGAACGCCGCGTAGCAGGCCCAGCCGGTCAGCAGCACGAACCAGATCAGGCTCCAGGCGGGCATCGACAGCCCGAGGAAGGCCCAGTCGACATTGGCGCACTCGCCCGAGCCGGTCATCACCTTGCGGATCACGCCGGTGATCGGCATGGCTTCGAGCATGTAGTCCAGGCCGGGGCCGCAGGCCGGCACCTGGTCCGGCGGCAGGTTCTGCAAGCGCACGTGGTTGCCCGCGACCAGGATTCCCGCCAGCCCGGCCAGGCCGGCCAGCACGCCATAGACCCGGCGTCCGCCGGCGCCCGCCGGCGCATGCAGGCCACCGACCAGGAAGGCCAGCCCCAACGCCGCGAACGCGACCCGCTGGAAGATGCACAGTGGGCAGGGTTCGAGCGGGTTGACTTCGCGCAACTGGGTATAGACCGCGAAACCGATCAAGCCTGCGCAGGCGAGGAAGCCCAACAGGAAGCGGCTGCGGAACGATGCGGCGGCGAGGCGTTTTGAGCGGTTCATGCGCCACAGCTTAAGGGCTGAACGCGGCGCTGCCCATAGCCCGGATGGCACGTCACCGGGCCACTATCGGCAACAGGCTTTCCCCAAAACGCATGAGCCCCGGATAACCGGGGCTCACGATGCGATCTTTGCGGCTTCTGGCGAAGCGCGCCGCCAGGACTTACTCGACGGCTTCGGCGACCTGCGGACGGTCGACCAGCTCGACGTAGGCCATCGGCGCATTGTCGCCAGCGCGGAAACCGCACTTGAGGATGCGCAGGTAGCCGCCCGGGCGGTTGCGGTAGCGCGGGCCCAGCTCGACGAACAGGGTGCCGACCGCTTCCTTGTCGCGCAGGCGCGAGAACGCCAGGCGGCGGTTGGCGACGCCGTCGTTCTTGGCCAGGGTGATCAGCGGCTCGGCGACGCGGCGCAGCTCCTTGGCCTTGGGCAGGGTGGTCTTGATCAGACCGTGCTTGATGAGGGACGCGGCCATGTTGCGGAACATCGCGTCGCGATGGGCGCTGGTGCGGCTGAACTTGCGTCCGGATTTCTGGTGGCGCATGACGTTGGCTTCCTAGATGAATGTTGGATCGTTGGACTTCGTTGTCGCCATCCAGGCGCTGGAGCAATGGACTGCGGATGGTCCGTGCCGGTCGTTTCCGTGACCGGCCTAGCGCGGGCTTTCCGCCCGTCGGTGGAAGCAGCGGCTGCGCTTGTGGTGCAGCCGTGCTGGATCTGTTGCTGGTGCCATCCCTGGCGAGGTGTTGCCGACTCCGGAGAGTCCTGCCCGGCCGTCCCTGGCCGGGCGCCGAGCAAGGCGCGCGCCAGTGGCGCGCGATCGCCTTGCTCAGCCCATCATGCCGTGCGACGCGATCCCGGCCGGCGGCCAGTTCTCGAGCTTCATGCCGAGCGAAAGGCCGCGCTGGGCGAGGACTTCCTTGATCTCGGTCAGCGACTTCTTGCCGAGGTTCGGGGTCTTCAGCAGCTCGACCTCGGTCTTCTGGATCAGATCGCCGACGTAGTAGATGCTCTCGGCCTTCAGGCAGTTGGCCGAACGCACGGTCAGCTCCAGGTCGTCGATCGGGCGCAGCAGGATCGGGTCGACACCGCCGGTCGGCTGCTTGGCCTGGCCGCGGTCACGCTGGGTGAAGTCGCCGAACACCGACAGCTGGTCGGTCAGGATGTCGGCGGCGGTCCGCACGGCTTCCTCGGCGTCGATGGTGCCGTTGGTCTCGATGTCCAGGACCAGCTTGTCGAGATCGGTGCGCTGCTCGACGCGCGCGGCCTCGACCGCGTAGGCCACGCGGCGGACCGGGCTGAAGCTGGCGTCCAGCATCAGGCGGCCGATCGCACGGGTGTCCTCGTCGGGACGGCGGCGGGCGGCGGCCGGCTGGTAGCCGTAACCACGCTCGATCTTGAGGCGCATGTTGACCGCGGTGTCCTTGGTCAGGTGCGCGATCACGTGATCGGTGTTGATGATCTCGACGTTGTGGTCGGCCTTGATGTCAGCAGCCGTAACGACGCCGGGGCCCTGCTTGCTCAGCACCAGGGTCGCGGTCTCGCCGGTATGCATGCGGATGGCGACGTCCTTGAGGTTCAGCAGCACCTCGAGCACGTCCTCCTGCAGGCCTTCCACGGTGGTGTACTCGTGCAGCACGCCGTCGATCTCGACCTCGGTGATGGCGAAGCCGGGGATCGACGACAGCAGCACGCGGCGCAACGCGTTGCCGAGGGTGTGACCGTAGCCGCGCTCCAGCGGCTCGATCACGACCTTGGCACGGTTGCCGGTGAGTCGTTCGATCTGGGGACCGCGCGGACGCAGCACCTGATTGGCGGTAACCGTCATGTTTGGGTGTCTCCTGCGAGCCTCCGGAGGGGGACCGGAGGCACGTGAAATGGATTACTTCGAGTACAGCTCGACGATCAGCGCTTCGTTGATGTCGGACGGCAGATCGGCACGATCCGGAACCGCCTTGAACACGCCACTGAACTTCTTGCTGTCGACCTCGACCCAGGACGGGAGAAGGTCCATCTGCTGCGCCACGGTCAGCGACTCCTGCACGCGGAGCTGCTTCTGGGCACGCTCGGACAGCGCGATCGCGTCGCCGGCCTTGACCTGGTACGACGGCAGATTGACCGACTTGCCGTTGACGGTGACGCCGCGGTGGGAGACCAGCTGGCGCGCGGCCGGGCGGGTCACCGCGAAGCCCATGCGGTAGACGACGTTGTCCAGACGGGTCTCGAGGAGCTGCAGCAGGTTCTCACCCGTGTTGCCCTTCTTGGTCGAGGCCTTCTTGTAGTAATTGCGGAACTGACGCTCCAGCAGGCCGTAGATACGCTTGACCTTCTGCTTCTCGCGCAGCTGGTTGGCGTAGTCGGACAGCTTGCCGCGACGGGCGACGGGGCCGTGCTGGCCGGGCTTCTGCTCCAGCTTGCACTTGGAGTCGAGCGCACGCGCCGGCGACTTCAGACCGAGGTCGGCGCCTTCGCGACGCGAGAGCTTGCACTTGGGACCGATATAACGAGCCATGTTCTTTCAGCTCCTCAGACGCGACGCTTCTTCGGCGGACGGCACCCGTTGTGCGGGATCGGCGTCACGTCGATGATGTTGATGATCTTGTAACCGACGTTGTTCAGCGAACGAACGGCGGACTCACGACCCGGACCCGGGCCCTTGATGCGGACTTCCAGCGACTTCACGCCGTAGTCCAGCGCAGCGCGGCCGGCCTTCTCGGCGGCGACCTGCGCGGCGAACGGGGTCGACTTGCGCGAACCGCGGAAACCCGCGCCGCCGGAGGTCGCCCACGACAGCGCATTGCCCTGTCGGTCGGTGATCGTGATGATGGTGTTGTTGAACGAAGCGTGGACGTGGGCGATGCCGTCGGTGACGACGCGCTTGATCTTCTTCTTCGTCTTGGCTTGTGCCGGCTTGGCCATGGTATGGGCTCCTTACTTCCTGATGGCCTTGCGCGGACCCTTGCGGGTGCGTGCATTGGTCCGGGTACGCTGCCCGCGCAGAGGCAGGCCGCGACGGTGACGCAGGCCGCGGTAGCAGCCCAGGTCCATCAGACGCTTCAGCGACATGCCGATTTCGCGTCGCAGGTCGCCCTCGACCACGTACTTGCCGATCTCGGCGCGCAGGCGCTCGACTTCCGGCTCGGACAGGTCTCGGATCTTGGTCGACTTCTCGATGCCGGCTGCTTCGCAGACCTGGACCGAACGGGTACGACCGATGCCGTAGATGCTCTGGATACCCACCCAGACGTGCTTCTGAGGGGGCAGATTGACGCCCGCAATACGCGCCATAACGCGATCTCCAACTGGTTTGGCGGCCGGACGCGGATGCTGCCCGGCGGAGTGAATCGGAAATTATACCAAGATTCCGGCATCTCAGGAAGTCCCGCGCCCGTACAGCGACGCAGGACCCGGCATGGGGAGTGTGCCCATGCTCCGGCGACGGCCCCAGGCTGTACCGGACGGGGCGCTGTTCTGCCCTGCCCGGCCCCGCGCACTACTCTGGTGCGCGTATGGCCTGGACCCACCCGCGCCCGGAACCGCCGCGCGAGTCGCCCATCAATGTGCCCGGACGGGAATCCGGGTCGGCGCGGCACCCGATGGTGCCGCCTCGGCCGGGCCGTGGCCCCGCCGGTGGTGTTGCGGGCCACCGGACTGCCGGTGCAGTCGGGCGGCAAACCGGACCGGACGCCATCGCGTCCGGCCGGCGATCAGGCTCAGCGACCCGGCAGGCCGGTCCGCGAACCCTTCAGGTTGGCCTTCTTCAGCAGGCTCTCGTACTGGTGCGACATCAGGTGCGCCTGGATCTGCGCGATGAAGTCCATCACCACCACCACCACGATCAACAGCGACGTGCCGCCGAAGTAGAACGAGGTGTTCAGCTCCTTGCGCATGACCTCCGGCAACAGGCAGACCAGCACCAGGTAGGCCGCACCGGCCGCGGTCAGGCGGGTCAGCACACCGTCGACGTAGTCGGCGGTGGCCTTGCCCGGACGGATACCCGGGATCAGCGCGCCCGACTTCTTCAGGTTGTCGGCGGTTTCCTGCGAATTGAACACCAGCGCCGTATAGAAGAACGCAAAGCCCGCGATCATCCCGCCATACAGGATCATGTGCAGCGGCTCGCCCGGGTTCAGCCACTGGCTGACCTGGAGCAGCCACGACGAGGAGCTGCCCTGGCTGAACCAGTTGGCCGCCGTGGCCGGGAACATCACGATGCTGGAAGCGAAGATCGCCGGGATCACGCCCGCCATGTTCAGCTTCAGCGGCAGGAACGACGACTGGTTCATGTACGCGTTGCGGCCGCCCTGGCGACGGGCGTAGTTCACCGTGATCCGGCGCTGGCCACGCTCGACGAACACCACGAAGTAGGTGAAGCCCAGCACGATCGCGGCGATCAGGATCGCGGTGATCGCACTCATGTCGCCGTTGTTGATCTGCTGGAACATGCCGATGACGGCGGACGGCAGACCGGCGACGATACCGGCGAAGATGATCAGCGAGATGCCGTTGCCGACGCCGCGCTCGGTGATCTGCTCGCCCAGCCACATCAGGAACATCGTGCCGGCGGTCAACGCGACCACCGCGGTCAGGATGAAGCCCGGGCCCGGGTTGTAGACCACGGCGATGCCCTGGCTGGCGCCACCGGCCTGCAGCGCGGTCGCAATGCCCCAGGCCTGGAACACGGCCAGCGGGATCGCACCCATCCGCGACCACTGGTTGATCTTGCGCCGACCCGACTCGCCTTCCTTCTGGATGGCCTTCAGGCTCGGCACCATGTTGACCAGCAACTGGATGATGATCGAGGCCGAGATGTACGGCATCACGTTCAGCGCGAACAGGCTGAAGCGCGACAAGGCACCACCGGAGAACATGTTGAACATGTCCACGATGGTGCCTTCCTGGCTTTCCATCAGCTGGAGCATGGCGTCGGGATTGACGCCGGGCACCGGGATGTAGCAGCCGATGCGGTAGACGATCAGTGCGCCGATGACGAACAGAAGACGCTGGCGGAGCTCGGTGAACTTACCGAGCCCGCCGCCCATGCCAGCCATCGCGTTGCCGCTACGCGCCATCGGACGATTACTCCTCGACCTTGCCGCCGGCGGCCTCGACGGCTGCCTTCGCGCCAGCCGTTGCCAGCAGGCCCTTGAGCACGAACGCCTTGGTCAATTCGCCCTTCTTGACGATCTTGGCCTTCTTCGCGGTGCTCGGAACCAGCTTGGCGGCGCGCAGCTTGGCGAAATCGACCTCGCCGGCCTCCAGCTTGTCCAGCTGGTACAGCAGCACCTCGGCGGTGTCCTTGGCCATGCGCGAGCGGAAGCCGATCTTCGGCAGACGCATGTGCATCGGCATCTGGCCGCCTTCGAAGCCGGCCTTGATCTTGCCCTTGCCCGCGCGGGCGAACGAGCCCTTGTGGCCGCGGCCGGCGGTCTTGCCCAGGCCCGAGCCGATACCGCGACCGACGCGGGTGCGCTCGGTGCGTGCGCCGGGAGCCGGCTTGAGTGTATTCAGACGCATGACGATTACTCCTCCACCCGCACCAGGTAATGGACCTTGTTGATCAGGCCGCGTACCTGCGGGCTGTCCTTCAGTTCACGGACATCGTTGAGCTTGTTCAGGCCCAGCGCACGCACCGACAGGCGGTGACGCGCCTGCGAACCGCGCAGGCCCTTGACCAGACGCACCTTGACGGTGCCAGCGTTCTCGCCCTTCTTAGCCATGGCTCAGATCCTCCACCTTCTTGCCGCGCTTGGCCGCGATCTTGGCCGGCGACTGCATCTCGGCCAGGCCGCGCACGGTCGCGCGCACCAGATTGATCGGGTTGCGCGAGCCGACGGCCTTGGCCAGCACGTTCTTCACACCAACCGCTTCCAGCACGGCGCGCATCGCACCGCCGGCGATCACGCCGGTACCCTCGGAAGCCGGCTGCATGAACACGCGGGCGGCGCCGTGGCCGGACTTGACCGGGTGCCACAGGGTGCCGTTGTTCAGGTCGACGTTGACCATGCTCTTGCGCGCGTACTCCATCGACTTCTGGATCGCGACCGGCACTTCGCGCGCCTTGCCGTAACCGAAGCCAACGCGGCCCTCGCCGTCACCCACCACGGTCAGCGCGGTGAAGGTGAACTGGCGGCCGCCCTTGACGGTCTTGCTGACGCGGTTGACCGCGATCAGCTTCTCGACCATCCCATCATCGATCTCTTCGCGGTTACGGTCGCGATCACGACCCCGCGGTGCACGATCTTCTGCCATCTTTGCAATTCCTGTGTTTGAAGAAATTTGCGGCGTCGCCGCTTATCGTTGTGCAACGTTTCGGGTGTTCCGCCACGACGAGAACTCATCGCGGCGTCCGGCACGGCCCGTACCGGCGGGTGGAATGACGGCATGGGGTCGCCCCCATGCCGCTTCAAGCCTTAGAACTGCAGGCCACCTTCGCGGGCGGCATCGGCCAGGGCCTTGATGCGACCGTGGAAGCGGTAGCCGGAACGGTCGAAGGCGACCTTTTCGATACCGGCGGCCTTGGCCTTCTCGGCAATGGTGCGGCCGACCTTGGCGGCGGCGTCCATGTTGCGACCGTTCTTCAGGCCGTCCTTGACGGTGGCCTGGGTGGTCGAGGCGGCGGCCAGGACCTTGGAACCGTCGGCGGTGAAGACCTGCGCATACAGGTGCTGGCCGGTGCGCAGCACCGACAGGCGCGGCACGCCGAGCTCGCGGATGTGCGCACGGGTCGACTTGGCGCGGCGCAGACGGGCGATGTTCTTCTTCATGATCTGTTCCTCGAAAGCTGAAGACCCGGTTAGGCCTTCTTGGCTTCCTTGCGGATGATGGTTTCGTCGGAGTACTTCACACCCTTGCCCTTGTAGGGCTCCGGCGGACGGAAGCCACGGATCTTCGCCGCGACCTCACCGACGCGCTGCTTGTCGGCGCCCTGCACCACGACCTCGGTCTGGCTCGGGGTGGCGATGGTGATCCCCTCCGGAGCCGGGAACACGATCGGATGCGAATAGCCCAGCGACAGATTCAGATCCTTGCCCTGCATCGACGCACGGTAGCCGACGCCGACCAGCTCGAGCTTGCGCTCGAAGCCTTCGGAGACGCCCTTGACCATGTTGGCGACGATCGCGCGGATGGTGCCGGTGATCGCGATCTGGGCCGGATCGGCGGCCGAAAGCACGGCCTGGCCGTCCTCGATCTTGATCTCGACGCCGGCCGGCTTGGCCATCGTCAGGGTGCCCTTCGGGCCCTTGACGGCGACGCTGTCGGCCTGGATGTTCAGTTCGACGCCCTTCGGCAGGGCGATCGGCTTCTTGGCAACTCGGGACATTACGGTTCCTCCCTTAGGCCACGAAGCACAGGACTTCGCCGCCGACGCCCTGCTGGCGCGCCTGCGCATCGGTCATGATGCCCTTCGAGGTGGAGATGATGGCAACGCCCAGGCCACCGAGAACCTTCGGCAGCTCGGCCTTGCCGCGATACTGGCGCAGGCCCGAACGCGAATAGCGCTCCAGGCGATCGATCACCGGCTTGCCCTCGTAGTACTTCAGCGCGATCTCGAGCTCGGCCTTGCCGTTGCCCAGGTCGCTGACCTGGGAATCGAGAATGTAGCCCTCATCCTTCAGGACGTGGGCGATCGCGACCTTGATCTTGGACGACGGCATCTTCACCGTCGGCTTGCGGACAGCCGCCGCATTCTTGATGCGGACCAGCATGTCGGCGATGGGATCAGTCATGCTCATGGAATGTCACCTTATGAGTAGCACCGATATCCGCGGGATTGCGGCTTTTCAGCAGTGTGCTTCGTTGTGGTGCCGCCGAAGCGGCGATACCCCGCCAGGGCGGCCTGAGCCTCCCGGACGGGGCAAGCCGGCGAGTCTAGCAGAACTCGCCGGCGTTTGCGCCCCCCCCTGTTCAGCGGGAGGCGCCTGCGCGGTTACCAGCTGGCCTTGCGCAGGCCCGGCACGTCGCCCTTCATGGTGGCTTCGCGCAGCTTGTTGCGGCCCAGGCCGAACTTGCTGTAGACGCCACGCGGACGACCGGTCAGGGCGCAGCGGTTGCGCTGACGGCTCGGCGACGAGTCGCGCGGCAGCTTCTGCAGCTTGACGGCCGCCTCCAGCTTCTCCTCGTAGGAGGCATTCTCGCTGGAGATCACCTTCTTCAGTTCTTCGCGCTTGGCGGCGTACTTCGCCGCCAGCTTGGCCCGCTTGATCTCGCGGTTGACCATTGAGGTCTTGGCCATGGTGTGTGTCCTCGGATCAGTTGCGGAACGGGAAGCGGAACGCCTCGAGCAGGGCCCGGGCCTCGGCATCGGTCTTCGCGGTCGTGGTGATCGCGATGTCCATGCCGCGCAGCGCGTCGACCTGGTCGTAGTCGATCTCCGGGAAGATGATCTGCTCCTTCACGCCCATGTTGTAGTTGCCGCGACCGTCGAACGACTTGGCGGACACGCCGCGGAAGTCGCGAACGCGCGGCAGCGCAACGTTCACCAGGCGGTCGAGGAACTCGTACATCTTGGCGCGACGCAGGGTCACCTTGCAGCCGATCGGCCAGCCGTCGCGGATCTTGAACGAGGCCACCGAGACGCGGCTCTTGGTCACGATCGGCTGCTGGCCGGTGATCTTGGCCATGTCGGCGACGGCGTTCTCGAGGATCTTCTTGTTGGTGGCGGCTTCGCCGACGCCCATGTTGAGCGTGATCTTGACGAGGCGGGGCACTTCCATCGGGTTCTGGTAACCGAACTTCTCGGTCAGCGCCGGAACCACCTCTTCCTTGTAAATCTTTTCAAGCCGGGTCATTTGGGCATTCCTCAGGCGTCAACCGCCTCACCGCTGGAGCGGAACACACGCAGCTTGCGTCCATCCTCCAGCACCTTGAAACCAATGCGCTCACCCTTGCCGGAGGCCGGGTTGAACAGCATCACGTTGGAAATGTGGATCGGCGCCTCGCGCTCGATCACGCCACCGGGCTGGCCGGCCTGCGGGTTCGGCTTGGTGTGGCGCTTGACGACATTGACGTTCGAAACGACGACCTTGTCGCCGTCGACGCGGATCACGTCGCCCTTCTTGCCCTTGTCCTTGCCGGCGGTGACGATGACTTGGTCACCCTTGCGGATACGGTTCATTTCTCTATCTCCTCCGCTCAGAGCACTTCAGGCGCGAGCGAGACGATCTTCATGAACTTCTCGGAACGAAGCTCACGGGTCACCGGCCCGAAGATGCGGGTACCGATCGGCTCATGCTTGTTGTTCAGCAGCACGGCGGCGTTGCCGTCGAAGCGGATCAGCGAACCGTCCGGACGACGCACACCCTTGCGGGTACGCACGACGACGGCGTCGTAGACGTCGCCCTTCTTGACCTTGCCGCGCGGAATCGCGTCCTTGACGGTCACCTTGATGATGTCGCCGATGCCGGCGTAGCGGCGCTTGGAGCCGCCCAGCACCTTGATGCACATCACTTCTTTGGCACCGGAGTTGTCGGCCACCCCGAGGTAGCTTTGCATCTGGATCATGATTCAGCCTCCTCGGTTATTCGGCCGCGCGGGTGACGATCTGCACCACGCGCCAGTTCTTGGTCTTGGACATCGGCGCGCATTCGCTCACGCGAACGACGTCACCCTCATTGCACGCGTTGTCGGCGTCGTGGGCGTGGAGCTTGGTCGAGCGACGGATGTACTTGCCGTAGAGGGCATGCTTGACCTGGCGCTCGACGAGCACCGTGACGGTCTTGTCCATCTTGTTGCTGACCACGCGCCCCTCGACCGTGCGCAGTGCCTTCTCTGTATTGTTGTCGGTCATGGCGGGTCCTTACTTCTTCTGGCCGAGCAGCGTGTTCACGCGCGCGATCTCGCGGCGCACGCGGCGGGCCTCGTGGGTCTTGGCGAGCTGGCCGGTGGCCTTCTGCATGCGGAGGGCGAAGCTCTCCTTGTGCAGTTCGACCAGGTGGGCCTTCAGCTCGTCAGCGGATTTCTCGCGGAGTTGCTTGAGTTCCATCAGCGCACCGTCCGGGTAACGAAAGTGGTGGTGACCGACAGCTTGGCCGAGGCCAGGCGGAACGCTTCGCGTGCCACTTCCTCGCTGACGCCCTCGATCTCGTAGATCATGCGGCCGGGCTGGATCTGCGCGACCCAGTACTCGACATTGCCCTTACCGGAGCCCATTCGGACTTCGATCGGCTTCTTGGTGATCGGCTTGTCGGGGAACACGCGGATCCACATCTTGCCGCCACGCTTCACGTAACGGCTGATCGAACGGCGGGCCGCCTCGATCTGACGCGCGGTGATCTGGCCGTGCGCGGTGGCCTTCAGGCCGTACTCGCCGAAGCTGACGGCGTTGCCGTTCCAGCTCAGGCCCTCGTTACGGCCCTTGTGCACCTTGCGGTATTTGGTTCGCTTGGGTTGCAACATGGTCGTTTACCTCGATTCGCGGGGCTGGCGGGCCGGACGCGCCGGGCGGGAGGGACGCTCGCCACGGTCGCCGCGCGAGTTTTCTTCCGGCTTCTCCTGGCCGACCTGGGAGAAATCGAAGATCTCGCCCTTGTAGACCCACACCTTGATGCCGATGATGCCGTAGGTCGTCTTCGCCTCGGCGAAGCCGTAGTCGATGTCCGCACGCAGGGTGTGCAGCGGCACGCGGCCTTCGCGGTACCACTCCGAACGGGCGATTTCCGCGCCGTTGAGGCGGCCGGCGACGTTGACCTTGATGCCCAGCGCGCCCAGGCGCATCGCATTGCCGACCGCGCGCTTCATCGCGCGGCGGAACATGATGCGACGCTCCAGCTGCTGCGCGATCGACTCGGCGACCAGCTGCGCGTCGAGCTCCGGCTTGCGGACCTCGGTGACGTTGATGTGCGCCGGGACGCCCATCAGGTCGCTGACTTCCTTGCGCAGCTTCTCGATGTCCTCGCCGCGCTTGCCGATCACCACGCCCGGACGGGCGGTGTGGATCGTCACGCGGGCGTTATTGGCCGGACGCTCGATGAAGATGCGGGAGATACCGGCCTGCGCGAGCTTCTTGCGAAGCATCTCGCGGACCTTCAGATCAGACGCCAGGAACTCGGCGTACTGCTTCTTGTTGGCGAACCACTTGGAATTCCAGTCCTTGGCAATGCCCAGGCGGATGCCGGTCGGATGAACTTTATGACCCATTAGTCTGACTCCGCCTTACTTGCCGGCGCCCACAACCACAGTGATGTGGCTGGTGCGCTTGAGGATGCGGGTGCCGCGGCCCTTCGCCCGCGCCATGAAGCGCTTCAGCGTCGGACCCTCGTCCACCATGATGGTCTTGACCTTGAGCTCGTCGATGTCGGCGCCCTGGTTGTTCTCCGCGTTGGCGATAGCCGACTCGACGACCTTGCGGATCATGCCCGCGGCCTTCTTGTCGGAGAACTTCAGCAGGTTGACGGCGCGCTCGGCCGACAGGCCACGCACCTGGTCGGCGACCAGACGAGCCTTCTGCGGGGAGATGCGCGCGGTGCGCAGGATGGCTTTCGCTTCCATGGTCATCTCCTTAGCGGCTCTTCTTGTCGCCGCCGTGACCCTTGAAGGTCCGGGTCAGGGCGAACTCGCCGAGCTTGTGGCCAACCATGTTCTCGTTGACCAGCACGGGGATGTGGTTACGACCGTTGTGCACGGCGATGGTGAAACCCACCATCTCCGGCAGAACCATCGAGCGACGCGACCAGGTCTTGATCGGCTTCTTGTTGTTGCCCGCGTTCTCCACCTTCTTCATCAGGTGGTGGTCAACGAACGGGCCCTTCTTGAGTGAACGTGCCATGGCCGATTAGCTCCTGCGATCGCGCACGATGAACTGCTGGGTGCGCTTGTTCTTGCGGGTCTTGTAACCCTTGGTCGGGACGCCCCACGGCGTGACCGGGTGCGGATTGCCCTGGCCGGCCTTGGCCTCACCACCGCCGTGCGGATGGTCGACCGGGTTCATGGCCGCACCGCGAACGGTCGGGCGGACACCGCGCCAACGCTTGGCGCCGGCCTTGCCCAGCTTCTCCAGGTTGTGCTCGTCGTTGCCGACCTCGCCGATGGTGGCGCGGCACTCCGCCGGCACCTTGCGCATCTCGCCGGAGCGCAGACGCAGGGTGGCGTAGCCGTGCTCGCGAGCGACCAGCTGGACGCCGGCGCCGGCGGCGCGCGCCAGCTGGGCGCCCTTGCCGGGCTTCATCTCGATGCAGTGCACGGTCGAACCGACCGGAATGTTGGTCAGCGGCAGGGTGTTGCCGACGCGGATCGGGGCGTCACGGCCTGCGATCACCTGGTCGCCGGCCTTCAGGCCCTTCGGAGCGATGATGTAGCGACGCTCGCCATCGACGTAGCACAGCAGGGCGATGTGGGCGGTGCGGTTGGGATCGTATTCGATCCGCTCCACGCGCGCCGGAATGCCTTCCTTGTTGCGCTTGAAGTCGATGATGCGGTAGTGCTGCTTGTGGCCACCGCCGACGTGGCGGGTGGTGATGCGACCGTGATGGTTGCGGCCACCGCTCTTGTTCTTCTTCTCGACCAGCGCGGCGTGCGGCGCACCCTTGTGCAGGCCCGGCGTCACCACGCGGACGGCCGAACGACGGCCAGCCGAGGTGGGTTTGAATGTCATCAATGCCATGGGTCTATCCTCAGGCCGTGGCCATCACATCGATCGACTGGCCTTCGGCCAGCTTCACGTACGCCTTGCGCCAGTCGGCACGGCGGCCCATGCGGAAACGGAAGGCCTTGCTCTTGCCCTTCACGTTCACGACGTTGACCGCCTCTACCTTGACGTCGAACAGCTTCTCGACCGCGGCCTTGATGTCGGCCTTGGTCGCGTCCGTCGCCACTTCGAAGACGTATTGGTTGGAGACTTCCTGCAGGCGCGCGGTCTTCTCGGACACGCGCGGCGCACGAATGATGGTGTAGAGCTTGGCCTCGTTCATGCCAGCCACTCCTCGATCTTCTTGACCGCATCGGCGGTGACCACGACCGAGTCGGCGCCAACCAGCGCGACCGGATCCAGGCCCTGCACGTCACGGACTTCGACATACGGCAGGTTGCGCGCCGAGAGGTACAGGTTCTCGGTGGCTTCCTCGGTGACGATCAGCGGACGCTGACCGACTTCCAGCTCCTTCAGCTTCGCGACCAGGCTCTTGGTCTTGGCGGCGTCGACATCGAAGCTCTCGACGACCTTGATCCGGCCCTGGCGATTCAGCTCGGACAGGATCGCGGCGATCGCGGCGCGGTACATCTTGCGATTGACCTTCTGCTCGAAGCTGCGGGGCTTCGCGGCGAAGGTCACGCCACCGCCGATGAAGATCGGCGCGGTCAGCGCGCCGTGACGGGCGCCGCCGCCCTTCTGGCGCTTGGACTTCTTGGTGGTGCCGGCGACTTCGGAGCGGGTCTTCTGGGCCTTGGTGCCGGCGCGGCCGGCATTGCGGTAGGCAACGACAACCTGGTGGACCAGGTCTTCGCTGAACTCACGGCCAAAGATCGCATCGGAGACCGACAACGTCTTCTTGCTGTTGTTGATGGCGAGTTCCATCGTCATCTCTCCTTATGCCTTGCTCGTCGGACGCACGATGACGTCGCCGCCCGGCGCACCCGGCACAGCACCCTTGATGGCGATCAGGCCGCGCTCGGCGTCGACCTTCACCACTTCCAGGCCCTGCGTGGACTGCTGCACGGCGCCCATGTGGCCGGACATCTTCTTGCCCGGGAACACGCGACCCGGCGTCTGGCGCTGGCCGATCGAGCCCGGAGCGCGGTGCGACAGCGAGTTACCGTGCGTCGCGTCGCCCATGCGGAAGTTGTGGCGCTTGATGGTGCCCTGGAAGCCCTTGCCCTTGGTCACGCCCTGGACGTCGACGATCTGGCCGGCCTCGAAGATGTCGGCCTTGATCTCGCCGCCGATCTCGAAACCGCCGATCTGGTCGTCGGCCACGCGGAACTCCCACAGGCCACGGCCGGCTTCGACCTTGGCCTTGGCCAGGTGCCCGGCTTCGGGCTTGTTGATCAGCGAGGCGCGCTTGACGCCGGCGGTGACCTGCACGGCGCTGTAGCCGTCGCTGTCAACGGTCTTGATCTGGGTGATGCGGTTCGGGGTGGCCTCGATGAGGGTCACCGGCACCGACTTGCCGTCGGCGGTGAACACGCGGCTCATGCCGGCCTTGCGACCGACGATGCCCAACGAATACTTCTTCGCGGTCATGGTGGTGGCCTCAGGTCAGCTTGATCTGGACGTCGACGCCAGCCGCGAGCTCGAGCTTCATCAGCGCGTCCACGGTCTTGTCGTTGGGGTCGACGATGTCGAGCACGCGCTTGTGCGTGCGGGTCTCGTACTGGTCGCGCGCGTCCTTGTCGACGTGCGGCGAGACGAGAATGGTGTAACGCTCGATCTTGGTCGGCAGCGGGATCGGGCCGCGCACCTGCGCGCCGGTCCTCTTGGCCGTCTCGACGATCTCGCTGGCCGAGCGGTCGATCAGACGATGATCGTACGCCTTGAGCCGAATCCGGATCTTTTGGTCCGCCATGACGGAATTCCTCGGTTAAAAGAGCGACAGGCCGGCCTCTGGGTGTGCCGACCCCTTGAAAAAGCCAATACTCCGGAGCTTCACCCTCGCTCCGGAGCCTCCTGCTAGAAAAACAAGGCAGGCCGGTTGCCCGGCCCGCCCAGACGGAATACCTGAACGCGCAGCACCGCTCGAAGCCCGGAGGCCCTGAGCGGCGGACGCCGCGCGACATGTCCCTGTCTGGCGAATACGAGGTGCATCCTGCCCCTCATTTCGCTGGCTGCGTGGCGCCAAAAAGGCGGATCCACGCGGTGGTCGCGCATTCTAGCGGGTTATCCGCGGCCAACGCAAGCGCCGACCCGGGACACCCCTGCTCCGACCGTTCAGCCGGGCATCGGGCCCGACCGGCTGTCCGCACCATGGGGTGCGGACAGGCTGGGTCTTACTTGATGATCTTGGCGACGACGCCGGCGCCGACGGTGCGGCCGCCTTCGCGGATCGCGAAGCGCAGGCCTTCGTCCATCGCGACCGGGTTGA
>NZ_VICD02000279.1 GCF_006546735.2 Marilutibacter maris
CCCATCTCGGCGTCGCGACCCGGATCGAACGCGGTGCGCAGGCCGCCGCCGAGCTGCTCGGGCTGCACCGGCACGTGCGCCGGATCGCGCTGCCGACCCCGCCGGGGTTCGCCGATGCCGACGCCTTCCACCGTGCGATGGCCGGCGACATCCGCCAGCACAGCCGGCAGCGCTGGGAACCGGTCGGCCTCGCCGCGCGCAACGCCTACCTCAGCGGCGACCTGCTGGCCGATCGCAGTGCCGCGATCGTCGGTTTCGAGCAGCGCCTGCGCGAGGCGATCGACGCCTTCATCGCCGCCTGCCGGCACGACCCCGACGACCTGTTCCTGCGCAACGTCCCACGCGACTACGTGCTGCACGTGTGGGCCACCCAGGCCGCCGAGACCGGTTATATCGACACCCACATCCACGAGGAGTCGTGGCTGTCGGGCGCCTACTACGTGAGCCTGCCCGACGCGATCGGTCCCGACGATCCCGGGCACGCCGGCTGGATCGAGTTCGGCCGCCCCTACGGCCATCTGCCGGCCCCCGACCCGGCCTCGTTGCACCTGGAATGCCCGCGCGTCGGCGACCTGCTGCTGTTCCCGTCCTACCTGTTTCACCGCACCCTGCCGTACCGCGGCGGCGGTGAACGGATCAGCATCTCGTTCGATCTGGCGGCGGTATGACCGGTCGCCAGGAGCTTTGACTTGGCCATTCGGCGGGTATAAACCGGAGTCCCCGGCGATTGTGGAGGCTCCATGCGGCGGCGGCTGATCCGAGGCCCCCTGGTTTGGGAAATTTGCCTGGAAGCGGGCCTGGCGATCGTCCTGGCAGCACCGTTGCCGCCGGCCGCTGCCAGCGAGGCCGCGAGCAGCCCGGAGGCGGCCATCGTGCCGCAGGTGCGGACGCTGAGCTTCATCGAACTGGAACGCGCCGAAGGCCTGGCCGCGGCGCACCTGAACGAGTTGTGGCGGGTACGGGCGCTGCGCGCGCTGAAGCTCGACGATGCCGGACGCGCGCTGGACGAGTTCCGCATGGCCGCGCGCTATGCGGACAAGTTCTCGCAGCATTCGCTGAGCCTGATGTACTGGCACGGGGTCGGCACCGCGAGCGACCGTGCGCTGGCCTATGCCTGGAGCGATGTGGCCGCCGAGCGCGGCTACCGCGACCTGCTGCTGGTGCGCGAGAAGATGTGGTCGCAGTTGAATGCCGAAGAACGGCGGCGCGCGCTGGAGATCGGCCCGGCCCTGTATGCCGACTACGGCGACGCGGTCGCGCAGCCACGGATGGAATGGGTGCTGCGGCAGGCGCGCGCGAACGTCACCGGCAGCCGGCTCGGGGCGACACTGGACCGGGTCAAGTTCGCGCGCAGCCGCGGCGAAGTCGCCCCGCGCGACTTCTTTGCCGGGGAGCGCTGGCAGCCGGAGCGCTATTGGCGCGCCGAGGACCGCCAGTGGGAGGGCCAGGTCATCGTGCTGCCGGCGGAGAAGGTCGAGGATCCCGGGAGCGCCGACGGGCGCTGAGGCGAGGTCGTGCCGGACCGGCTCAGTCCGCCGGCACCGTCCGCCCGGCGGCCCAGGCGCGCAGCGCGTCGACCTGCTCGGCCATCAGCACCGACAACGGCCGGGTCTGCTTGAGTTCGGCGCGCAACGCGAAGTCGTTCAACGGCACCTTGGCGGCATGGGCGGCGTACATCGCCGACACGATCGCCTGTTCGATCTCGGCGCCGGAAAAACCGTCGCTGGCGGCGACCAGGCCGGCCAGGTCGAAGTCCTCCGCGCGCAGCGTGCGCCGGGCCAGGTGCAGCGCGAACAACTGCTCGCGGGTGGCGGCGTCGGGCAGGTCGACGAAGAACACCTCGTCGAAGCGGCCCTTGCGCAGCAGCTCCGGCGGCAGCGCGTCGATCTGGTTGGCGGTCGCGACCAGGAACACCCGCGGGCGGCGCTCGGCCATCCAGGTCAGCAGGTGGCCGAGCACGCGCCGGGATACCCCGCCGTCGTTGTCGTCGCCGGACAGGCCCTTCTCGATCTCGTCGATCCACAGCACGCAGGGCGCCAGCTGCTCGGCCGCGGCCAGCGCCTCGCGCAGGTTGCGCTCGGTCTCGCCGTGGTACTTGTTGTAGAGGGTGCCGAAATCCAGCCGCACCAGCGGTACTCCGAAGCCGGCCGCGACCGCCTTGGCGATCATCGACTTGCCGCAGCCCTGCACGCCGAGCAGCAGCAGGCCCTTGGGGATGTCCAGCCCGGGCGGGGCGACGCCGCTGACGAACACCTCGCGGCGCTGGCCGATCCAGCGCTTGACCCGGCGCGCGCCGGCGACATCGTCCAGGCGCGCGCTGTCGTATTCGAAATGCAGGTGGCCGCTCTGGTTCAGCAGCTCGAACTTCAGCCGCGCCAGCTCCGGCAGGTCGTCGGCGTCGAGCGCGCCGTCGCGGAAGATCAGGTGGCGGGCGATCCGGCGCGCATCGACCGGGTCGAGCCCGTTGAGGTTGCGCACGATCTGCTTGACCGCCTCGCCGTCGGCCTCGACCCGCTTGCCGCCGTGCTCGCGGGCATAGTCCTCGGCCTGCTGGCGGACCAGCTTGAGCAGGGCGTTGGCGTCGGGCAGTCGCGGCCGGTAACGCACCGCGCGCGAGTCCAGCTCCGGCGGCAGCTCGACCTTGTGGCCGACCATCACCAGCACGTGCGGCTGGCTGTCGCGACGGTCGATCAGTTCGCGCAGCTGGCGCTGGGTCATCGCCGCGCCGAGGAAGGGGTGGACGTCGAACAGCAGGTAGACGCCGCGCTGGCCGGCCTTGCGGATCGTCGCCAGGGTGCTGGACACGTCCGGTGGCGATTCGGCCGGGTCCTCGCGGTCGATGTCGATCCGGCGCAGGCCCTCGGTGATCGACCAGCGGAACATCGCCCGCCAGACCTGCATCAGCGCCTGCCGGAACAGCTCGACCACCCGGGCCTCGTCGCGGGTCTCGATGACGATCAGCGGGGTGTTGGCGCGGATCAGCGCGATCAGGTCCTGCAATTCACTCATGCTGCGTACGGGACTCCCGTGTCCAGAGCGCATGATACCGACTGGCGGCGCGGCCGCGCCCAGGTGTCGGAGGGTGGCGGACCTTCGTCTACTTGAGGGCGGCCCGCGCCGGACCGAGGATGGGCCACTCCCCGCTCACGATGCGACCGATGGCCTTCGATGCCTTCGCCCTGGTGCTGGCGATGCTGGCGCTGGGTTACCTGTTCCAGCGCCTGCGGGTGCTGCCGGACGACGCCCCGCAGGTGCTGAACCTGGTGGTGCTGTACGTGTGCCTGCCGGCGGCGGTGCTGCGCTATGCGCCGCGGCTGGAGCTGGAGCCGGCGCTGCTGGGCGTGGTCGCGGTGCCGTGGCTGTTGCTGGCGGCGACCGTGCTGCTGGTCGGCCTGTGCGCGCGTTGGCTGCGCTTGCGCCGCGACGAGCACGCGGTGCTGCTGTTGACCGTGGCGCTGGGCAATACCAGTTACCTCGGCTATCCGCTGGTGCGCGCCCTGGTCGGCGAAGACGCGCTGCCCTATGCGGTGGTCTACGACCAGTTCGGCGCCTTCATGATCCTGTCGACCTTCGGGTTGTGGGTGCTGGCGCGCTACGGCGGCGAACATCCCCCGGACGCGCGCACGATCCTGCTGCGGATCCTGCGATTCCCGCCGCTGTGGGCGCTGCTGGCCGGTTTCACGGTGATGCCGGCGGAACCGCCGCACTGGATCGCCGGTGGCCTGCAGCGGCTCTCGGATGCGCTGCTGCCGTTGGCGATGCTGACCATCGGCCTGTCGGTGCGGCTGGCCCTGCCGCGCGACGAGCTCAGGCCGCTGGCCGCCGGGCTGCTGCTGAAGCTGGCGTTGATGCCGGCGCTGGCAGTGGCGCTGGTGCCGCTGCTGGGACTGCACGGAACGATGGCGCGGGCGACCGTGCTGGAATCGGCGATGCCGTCGATGGTCACCGCCGGCGCGCTGGCGATCGCCCACGGCCTGGCGCCGCGGCTGGCGGCGGCGATGGTCGGCTACGGCGTGCTGCTGTCGATGGCGACCCTGCCGCTGTGGGCGGCATTGGTGGGCTAGGACCGGTCAGTGTCATTGGCGGCTGCCACGCCGGCTGCGCGGCAGTCAAAGCACGACGGCGCCGGATGGCTCCGGCGCCGTCGAAACATCCGCGAACGGGGTGCCGCGGAATCCCGGCCTCAGTTGTTCGCCGAGCAGCTCACGTCGTGGCCGGCCCCCAGTGCGTCGTAGTCGGTGCCGTCCGCCGGCAGCAGCGACCGGTAGTCCGTCGCGTACAGCGCCGACAGGAAACAGGCCTGGGACTGGGCGTGGAACGTCAGCCGTCCGGTACCGAAGGCGCTGTCGAAACCGGCCGCGCCCAGATCGTTGCCCTGAGTGCCGGCCACCTGCACCAGCGCGTCGTAGGTCGCGTCGGCCTGCAGGTTGCGACGATCGTTCAACAGGGCCTCACGGTCCGCCCGCTGCTGTGCGCTGGCACCGACCGGCAGCGGGGCCGGCGCGGTGGCGTCGGTCAGCTGGCGCTGGTGTTGCAGGCCCAGTGCCGCCAGCGCCGCCACGTGCGGCGCGGCCGCCGAGGTGCCGTCGAACGCGTTGTCGCCATAGGACACGGTGTCGACGTTGGCGAAGCTGCCCATGTCCGGCTTGGCATTGCCGGCGGCCTGCCCGGCCGGACGCGCGCCGCCCGAAGCGAGCACCGGCCCCCGCGAGCTGTAGGACTCCAGCACCGAATCGGCCGCGTTCAGCGCCGCGACCGTGACCACGCTTGCGGAGTCGGCCGGGTGCGCCAGCGAGCGCTCGGGCTGGGCGTACTGCAACGGCAGCTTGCCGGTGGTGATGCGCAGGAAGTTGGCGGCGCCCGCGGTCTTGCGCACCACGCGCAGGGCGAAGATGCCGCCGCCGCTGGTTGCCGCGGTGCTGAACACGCCGGCGCACTTGGCCGAGGCGGTGTTCGCCGGCGGCTCGTAGGCGAAGATCTCCATCGGTTCCTGGCCGCCGCCGCCGTTCTGGGCGTAGTCGGACTGCTGGACCACCGCCCAGCCGGCCGGGGTCACTGTGGTCGCGTAGCGGAAGGTGCTCCAGTCGAACTTGCGCGTGCGCACCTCGTCGCGCCAGTAGACCAGTTCCAGCCGGTAGTCGGTGTTGGCGGTGTTGGTCGCCGACGGCCAATCGTTCCAGCTCAGCGCAGCAATGATCTGGTAGCGGGCGGCGAGGTCCGCATCGTGGAGGCCGACCGGGTAGCAGTCGCCGAACTTGGGCGCCAGGCTGACGATGTTGGTGTCCTGCACGCCGGCGGTGGCGGGGTCGAAGTCCTGCAGCACGTTGGTCGCATTGCCGGCATCGCTGTCGCCGTCCCAGTGCGCCTCGGCATAGTTGCCGGCGGCGTTGACGACGATCACGCCGTTGCGGTTGGCCGCCTCCAGCGCTTCGTACAGGCCCTTGTAGCTGCCCAGGCCCGGCGTACCGTCGCCCGGCGCGCCGACCAGGCCGCCCTGCGAGGCGGTGATCACTTGCGCCCGCGGTGCGCCCAGCGGCCGGTTCTGCGCGTCGAGGTTGGCCGCGTCCTGGATGCCGCGGATCCAGTCGGCGGTGCGGCCGGCATCGTAGACGCGGAATTTCGCCTGCGGGGCGATGTCGTAGACGATCTCGGTGACGGCGTTGCCGTGGCGCTCTCCGGTGGCGCCGAAGGAGGTGCCGGTTGGCGGGGTCAGCACCACTTTGTCGGGGGTGTCGAGGGTGTTGCCGGGCCACTCGCCGGCAGCCTGCAAGGCCGCGATCTGGCCTTCGTCGTCGCCGAACTGGTCCATGATGGCGATGGTCAGGCCTTCGCCGCGGAGGTCGAGGCGCTGCGCCTGCGGAATCCCGATGTAGCGACCCAGGCTGCGCAGGTGGTCGAGGTTGCTGGCGGTCGCGCCATCGGAAAACGCCGCCGTCTCGGCGAGGTTCATCAGCGCGACCTGGGCGACGCCCTCATGGCCGGCCACCCACTCCAGTTGCGACACCGGCACCAGCGCTTCGAGGCTGGGCGAGCCGGGGATGTCGGTCGCCTCGATG
Organism: Marilutibacter maris; assembly: GCF_006546735.2. GTDB lineage: Bacteria > Pseudomonadota > Gammaproteobacteria > Xanthomonadales > Xanthomonadaceae > Marilutibacter > Marilutibacter maris. The sequence continues at coordinate 6,057 of NZ_VICD02000279.1, forward strand.
CCGCCCGCCCGCAGGCTTTGCAGCAGGCGGCTGGAGGCCTGGGCCAACCGCTCGGGGTTCTGGATCGCGGCGGCATCCAGCGCCAGGTTCACATTGACCTTGACCTTTTCTCCGTCGCGCCAGCGCGCCGGGATGCCGGCGCGGTCCAGGGCGGCGATCTGGGCGCTCACCGACGTGGCGCGTCCGGCGCGGGCCACCTGCGCCGACGGTGTGCCGGCGGCCGTGCGCAGTTGCGGCGGCAGCGCCTGCAGCACCTGCAGCAGCTGGCCGGCACCAAGCCTGGCCTGTGCGGGGTTGTCGGGGGCCGGAGCGGTGTACTGGCTGGACAGGGAAGCCGGGGGCACGACGCCGGCGGCCGAGCCGGGCTGGCCCGCGCTCGCTGCGACCGGGACCGGGGTCGTGAAGGTGGCCGCCGGCGGCGAGGCGATGTTCTCGGTGGAGGTCGCATCGCGTTGTGACCACAACAGCACGGCCGAGCAGGCTGCGGCCAGTCCGAGCATGGCGTAGTTCTTGTTGAAACCCTTCTGCATTGGATGTTGTTCCTTTGATAGTCCCTGGAGAGTCGCCATGCCATCGGCACGCAAACGCCGGACGAACCGGCGATCCGAAGGCGGGCAGGCGTGTTGGCCCTGCCACCTCTTGTCGCGATCAAGGGACGGCGGTAGAACCTGCACGTCAACGTTCAACGGCAGGGCGGGAAACGCGCCCTACCTTGGTGTTCTCTCGTTCGGGACATTTGTTGGTCTTCGAGATCTCTCTAAGAAATCTTTGTCGCGATATCGCCATGCAGCGGTGGTCCGCGAACGCCGGAAACCGTCTGGATCCGGCGTACAGACGGACGCTCCGGACCACGTGATCGGCGTGGTCCGGAGCGGTGTGGCGGTTGGCCCCGGGCGGACCGCGGTGGGATATGGTTCCCGGCAGATCGGTTTGCCGGCGGCAGACCGGCGCGCGATAGCGGAGGCACGGTGATGGGGCGGACATGGGTGGGAATGGCGGCGGTGTCGATGGCCGCGGCGGGGGTGCTCGGATTCGTCCTGTCGACACGCGATGCCGATGGAGAAGGCGGCGGCGCGGCCGCGGCCGACCGCGTCCGTCAGGCAGCAGATCGCATCGAGGGCAGCGGCGCCGCCCCGGAGCCGTCGGAACATGGCGGGGCGACGCCAGATGCTCGCGGTCGCTCACGATCGGCGGCGACCCTGCAGGCGATGAACGCCTGGGAGAGGCGCTACCTGAGCGTGATCCGCCAGCGCCTGGAAATGCGGGCGCAGGCCGGCGACGCGCATGCGCAACTGACCCTGGCATTGATGAATCTGGAACCGGCAGGAAGCCTGTCCGATCCGGCCGCGATCGAACGCCAGGACGAAGCCGGGCGGGCGCGCCGCGGGCTTGCACTCGCGCGTGCGCTGGAAATGGCTCCGGACGATCCGCTGGTTGCCTGGTACGTTGCCGATAGCTGCGGCTACAGGCACATCGAATGCGACAAGCAGGCCGCATGGCGACGCCTGCAGGCGCTTGATCCCGACAATGCCGCGGTCTGGCTGACCGGACTGGACGTGCTGCTGGAGTCGGGCGACGTCGAGGGGCTGGAGCTGCGGTTGTCCCTGTTCGTCGAGGCCGAGCGCTTCGACAATCCGGCGGCGGCGACGGGCCGGCTTCTGGTCGAGCAGATCGACGGCGTGGCAATGCCCGAGGTCGACCCGGACCTGCGCGAGGCGATGGGTGAGCGGTTGGGGCTGGGCCGCCCGCTGACCGATGAGGAGCTGCGCTACATGCCGGCGACGAACGCGTGGATCGGGCAGGCCGGTGCGGTGCCCGTCACGGGCCCGTACAGAGCTTGTCTTGGTGCGCCGACATTGGCTGATCCGGCAATTTGCCGCCGCGCGGCTGCCCGGCTCTCCACGGGCTCGTCGCTGATCGAGCGGGTCATGGGCCTGGTCCTGCAGGTGCAACTGACCGCCGACCTTCCCGAGGGCGCGCGCTGGCGCGAAGCGCTGCGCCGACATCACTGGCAATACGAGCAGTACATGGCGCTTGCCCGCGAGGCCCCGCCACCGGGCTATCTGCGCCGAGTCCTGGTCGACGGTGAGATCGATGCGCTGGAGTGGCGCCTGGCCCGTGCGGGAATATCGGAGCCGCCCCCCGGATGGCTGCCGACCCGCCCGCGTCAGCGCGCCCTGGTGACCACCGGCCGGCTGCCGCCGGGCGACTGAATGGATCGCCGCCCGCGCGCCGGCTCGATGGCCCGGTCACCGCCGCCGGTGTAGGCTGCGGGTTCCGTCCGGAGGGAGCTCGCATGAAGACCGTGCTGGTAGCCAGTTCCAAGGGAGGCGTCGGCAAGACCACCATCGCCACCCACCTTGCCGCCCACGCGGCCCTCGATGGCTTGAACACCGCCCTGCTCGACGCCGATCCGCAGCGCTCCTCGACGCGCTGGGCCGAGCGCCGCGCCGGCACCGAAAGTGCGGTGCTGCCGCTGGACGGCACCCGCCGCAAGGCCTGGCGCAAGCACCTGCCCGACGACACCCAGCGGCTGGTGATCGATGCCCCGGCCGGGGCGATGGGCGAGGACCTGGAACACCTGCTGGAGTTCACCGAGCACGTGGTGGTGCCGGTGCAGGCCTCGACCCTCGATATCGAGGCGACCGTGCCGTTCCTGGATTCGCTGGCCCGCCACCCGCGGGTGCGCAAGGGCGAGCTGCGGGTCGGCCTGGTCGGCAACAAGCTGCGGCCGTGGACCAATGCCTCGCAGCAACTGGTGGAGCTGCTCAAGCAATGGCCGTACCCGCTGGTCGCGCAGTTGCGCGACAGCCAGGCCTATGTGCTGCTGACCGGCCTGGGCCGGAGCCTGTTCGATTACCACTCCGCCAAGGTCCGCGAACACCAGCAGGACTGGCAGCCGCTGCTGAGGTGGCTGCGCCGCTAGACCCGGACCGCAAAGGGAAGGTATCGGTTACGCTTGCCCAAGCCCCTCCGCTCTCATCTATCTGCCCGATGCGCGAACTGATCCTGTTGCGTCATGCCCACGCCGAGCCGGCGTCGATCGGCCAGGCCGATCTCGATCGCCCGCTGTCGGCGGAAGGACTGGCCGAGGCGGAAGCCGCCGGCCGCTGGATCGCCGAACAACGGCTGATCCCCGACTGCGTGTTGTGCTCGCCGGCACGGCGCACCCGCGAGACGCTGGAAGCGGTGCTGTCGGTGGTCGGCTACGTCGACCAGCGCATCGAGCCGGCGATCTACGAAGCGACCCCGGGCAATCTGATCGCAGTCGCCGAGGCCCATGCCGATGTCGGGCGACTGATGCTGGTCGGCCACAACCCGGGCTTCGAACGGCTGTCGGCGCTGCTGCACAGCGGCCAGTCCAGCGAGTACCGGGGGATGCCGCCGGGCGGCATCGCGGTGCTGTCGCTGCCCGGCGACGCCGTGCTGGAACCCGGCGCCGCCCAGCTCAACGCGTTCTGGTGGCCGTGACCGCTGCTTCGGTGGCGTTCGATCGACCGCGGCCCGGACGGTATTTCCTGGCGGACTCGGCGCCGATGGGGTGGTTGTCGGCGGTCGTGCCGCGGCCGGGTCGCCGTTGCTTCAGGCTGTTGTCCGGGCTGCTGCCCGGGCTGCTGCTGCTGGGCTCGCCGCTGCCGGCTTCGGCACAGCAGAAGATCGGTGCGTTCGATCCCGAGCACACCCGCTTCGGGGTCGAACTGCGGACCCGTTGGGGACAACGCGTGGTCGGCCGGTTTCCGCGCTACCAGGGCGAGCTGGTCGCGGTCGACGAGGACCGCCGTCAGGTCCGGGTCCGGCTGGCCACCGCCGCGGTCCGGATCGGCGATTCCGAGCGCTACACCGCGATGGCGCGCGGCAAGGCGTTCTTCGATGCCGAGCATTACCCCGAGGTCGAGTTCGTGTCCGATCCGGTCAGCGAGGAGGACGTTCGCCGCGGCGGCACCTTGCGTGGGCGGCTGACGATCCGCGGGGTGACCCGCTACGAGACCTTCCAGCTGCAGCCGGCGACCTGCGCGCGGCCGGGGCGCGACTGCGACGTCATCGCCAGCGGCCGCATCGACCGTTACGACTACGGTCTGGATGCATGGAAGCTCGCGCTCGACAACCATGTCCGCTTCATCATGCAGGTGCGCCTGGACAAGGACGGCGAGTCGTGAGCGCCGGCGGATTCCGCACGGTCCGGCTGCTCGCCGTGGCCTGGGTGGCGCTGTGGCTGGGCGCCTGCGCCAGTCTGTCCGGCGCGCAGCGCGACCGTGCCCAGGCGATCGCCGTGCAGGGGCGCTCCATCGAGATCGAGTGCCAGCAGGCGGACGCCTGCGCGGAGCCGTCGCCGTTGCGGGAGCTGGCCGCCGAGGCCTTCGCCGAGTCCACCCCCGAGGCGCCGCGTCACTACGCGCTGATCCTCGACCGCGGCCCGGACGCGCTGATGGCGCGGTTGAACCTGATCCGCAGCGCGACCACCGCGATCGACCTGCAGACCTTCATCTTCGACGAGGACGATGCCGGCCATCTGGTGCTGGACGAACTGCTGGCGGCGGCGCGTCGCGGGGTCCGGGTGCGGGTGCTGATGGACCAGCTGTCGGCCTTGCGGCATGTCGAAACCCTGGCCGCGCTGGCCGGCGCCCATGCCAATTTCGACGTGCGCCTGTACAACCCGGTGATGGGGCAGGCGCTGATCAGCTATCCCGAGTACGCGCTGGCGGCGTTGTGCTGCTGGAACAAGCTCAACCAGCGCATGCACACCAAGTTGCTGCTGGTCGACGGCGCGGTCGGCATCTCCGGTGGCCGCAACTACCAGGACGACTACTACGACTGGGACGAGAGCTACAACTTCCGCGACCGCGACGTGATGGTCGCCGGCCCGGTCGCGCACGTGATGGCGACCGACTTCGAGCTGTTCTGGAACGACAAGCGCAGCGTGCCGGTGGCGCGCCTGGACGATGTCGGCCGCTACCTGCTCGATGCCGGGGTGCCGCCATTGCAGTTGGCCGACTACCGTCATCCCGAGCGTGCCCAGGCGATGCGCCGCGACGCCTCCGATCCGCAACGGATCGACGAGGCGCTGGTGGCGCAGGCGATCGCGGTGGGCGAGGTCCGCTACATCTCCGACAGCCCGGACAAGCACGCCGGGATCGTGAGCGGGCAGGGCGCCAGCGGCAGCCTGCGCGAACTGATCGAGTCGGCCGACGACGAGGTGCTGATGCAGACCCCGTACCTGGTGCTGTCCTCGTCGGCGCAGGACATGTTCCGGCAGATGCAGGAGCGCGAGCATCCGCCCCGGGTGGTGGTCTCGACCAACAGCCTGGCGGCCACCGACGCCTTCATCGTCTACGCGCTCTCGCACAAGTACAAACGCCGCTACCTGCGCGAGTTCGGCTTCAATATCTACGAGTACAAGCCGTTCCCGGCCGATGCGCCGATCGACCTGGCCGCGACCAGGGCCGAGCCCGAAGTGCCGGATGAGGACGCGCTGCCGGCGAATGCGGTGAGCTTTCCGAACGGCGTCAGCCGCAGCGAGCTGCACCGCGAGCTGCGCGACCAGTACGACCGCCGCAGCGCGATCGGCCGCGCCCAGTACCGCCGCGCGCTGTCGCGCGAATACTCGGCGCTGCGCTTCTCCTCGCGCGGCGCCTACTCGCCGGTGCCGCTCAAGGGCGCCGGAGTGCGCATCGGCATGCACGCCAAGTCGCTGGTGATCGACGGTCGGATCGGCGTGGTCGGCACCCACAACTTCGACCCGCGCGGCGACCACTACAACACCGAGGCGGCGGTGGTGATCGAGGACCCGGCATTCGCACAGGCGCTGGCGGACAGCATCCGCCGCGACATCCTGCCGGCCAACTCCTGGACCATCGCCCGCCGCGACAAGCCGCCGGTGTTCTCCGGGCTGGACTACTCGCTGGGCAAGGCGTTCGAATACCTGCCGCTGTTCGATATCTGGCCGCTGCGCTATGCGACCAGCTACGAGTTCGTGCCCGGTCCCGACTGCCCCGAGCCGCTGCCGCCGGATGCCCCGGGGTTCCGCGCCTGTTACCGGCCGGTCGGCGATTTTCCCGAGGTCGACTTCGGCCTGAAGGGCTTCACCACCCGGATCTTCACCGCCTTCGGCGCCGGCCTGGCCCCGATCCTGTAGGCCGGGCGCCGGCTTCCACGGACGGCTCCCGCAGCCGGAGCCGCGCGGCGCCAATCGCGGCTTACGCCCCGCTCCATGGGTGGATGCAGAGGCCTCCGCTGCTTTTCGTAGGAGCGGCGTGAGCCGCGATCCCCGGGCTGCGCCCGGGTATCCCCAAAGTTTGCTGCGCAAACCTCGGGCCCCGCCGTTGCGCTGCCACACCCCCATTCGTGCCGATGGCACGAATCGCCCCCTGACTCAGGGGGGAACGATATCCGGCTGCGCCCGGATATCTCCCAAAGTTTGCTTCGCAAACCTTGGGCCCCGCCGGTGCGCTTCCATACCCCCATTCGTGCCTACGGCACGAATCGCCCCCTGACTCAGGGGGGACGATATCCGGCTGCGCGCGGATATCTCCCAAAGTTTGCTGCGCAAACCTTGGGCCCCACCGTTGCGCTGCCACACCCCCATTCGCGCCTGCGGCGCGAATCGCCCCCTGACTCAGGGGGCTGGGTCCACGCTGTATCGCATTTTGTGGGAGCGGCGTAAGCCGCGATGGGCTTTGGTGGGATGGCTCGGTCGCAGCGCCGCGCCCGCGGGCGGGATGCAGGCGGTCAGTGGCCGGCCTGCCGGTCGCGCAGGTCCAGGATCATGAAGCGATGCCCGGGGCTGCACTGGCTCGCGTCCCAGTTGCACATGATGGCCCAGCGCATGGGGCCGGCATGTTCGTCGGTCTTCTCGAAGACGAACACCCGCACGCCCTGCTGGCGGGTGTTGCCCAGACTCAGGACCCGGGCGCTGTCCCAGGGGTCGGGCTCCGCCGCCAGGCCTTCGGAGAGCGCCTTGGCCGCATTCAGGGTCAGCGGATGTTCGAGTGGCGCGTCGTTGATCCTGGCCGCGACGAAGTAGGCCGCTGGCGCCTGCCCGTCGTCCTGGCCGAAGTTCGCCGGCAGGCCGAAGTCCTTCATCGTGTCGACGAACTTCCAGGCCCAGCCGGGGCGGGCCGCGAGCATGTGGCCGGTTGCGGGCGAGCATGCCAGTACGCCCCATTCCGACACGGGGGCCGGCAAGGTCGTCACCGCGCCTTCCGGCGCCCCACCGCAATCGCCGAGCACATCGCTGGCGCTGGCCGCGCCCAGCGGCAGGCCGCACAGCAGCAGTGATGCTGCGAATCGTCCGATCATCGTTTCCCCCGGTTCGATGCCTGGTCGCGGCGGCGTCCCTGGCCGCGGCCGGCCGATCATAGCGCGGGCGCCGGCGGCGTCTGGGCCATCAGTCATGGCAACGGTTTGCCGGCGGCCCTCATCCCATAAGGCAGACCCCGCGCCGCGGGTGCCGACACCCTCCCGGAAGCTGAACGAAACGGAAGCGAAGCGGCAACCATGACTTCCGGCATATGGCCATCGAGTCTAGGTGTTATACATTACCAGCACACCGATTCACTACATCGGCAGACACCCACCCCGACCGCACCACCGCCCCCAAGGAAACCGCCATGAACGTCCAGACCAACGCCCAGACCCAGAACCGCCGCCACGACGACAACCGCAACCGCGACAACGTCACCTCGATCCGCGCCTACCGCGAGCGCGACTTCGGTATCGGCTACGGCCGCAGCAGCGGCTACGCCGCCGAGCGTCGCTACACCGCCCGCACCTACAACACCTCGCTGTATCGCTGTGCGTAAGCAGTCGCCGGCATTGCCGGCGCCCCGGACAACGACAACAAGACAACACGATCTTTCCCCTGGCCGACAGGTGTGTCCCGCCCTCCCCATCTCTCCGGGACACGCCTGTCGGTAATTTCTTGTCCGCCTGCCGGCGCGACATCTGCACGATCCGGCCCGATGCGGGTTGCCTCCCGCGACCATGGCTCGGCTATCGTGGCGGCATGAGCACCGAACCCCACGCCGCTTCCAGCCCCGCCTCCGGCGACCGCGCCAACGCCGCGCCGTCCCCGTTCCGGCCCGACGTCAGCCTCGACCAGTTGAACGCGCTCTCGCGCGGCACCGCGATGGAGCCGCTGGGCATCGTGTTCACCGAGATCGGCCACGACCACCTGCGCGGCACGATGCCGGTCGACGGCCGCACCCGCCAACCCTACGGTCTGCTGCACGGCGGCGCCTCGGTGCTGCTGGCCGAGACCCTCGGCTCCAGTGCCGGTGGCCTGTGCGTGCCCGAAGGCAAGGGCGTGGTCGGGATCGAGATCAACGCCAACCACGTGCGTGGTGTGCGCGAGGGCCTGGTGACCGGTACCGCCCGCCCGCTGCACATCGGCAGCAGCACCCAGGTCTGGGACATCCGCATCGAGGACGAGGCCGGCCGCCTGGTCTGCGTCTCGCGGCTGACTCTGGCGGTGGTCGGCCGTCGCTGAGCGGCGATTCCGATCGATGCGGGCTCCGTGCCTGCCCCGCGCTTGGGTATGATTCCCCGGATGAATGCGTCGCCTCCCCACGGCGTCGCTGGCGCGCGATCGGCGCGGCCGGCGCGTGCCCTGCGTTACCTCTATCGGGTCCCACTGCTGGTGCTGCACCTGCTGGTGTCGCTGCCGGTCGTGCTGCTGCTGACCACCCGCCTCACCGCCGGCCTGCGCTGGGGCGATGAACGCTTCAATCATCGAGTGATCCGGGCCTGGTCGGGCGGGCTGATGTGGATCTTCGGATTCCGCCTGCGCCGGGTCGGCACGCCGCTGCCGGGCGCGGCGATGTACGTGGCCAACCACGTCAGCTGGATCGACATTCCGGCGCTGCACAGCCAGCGCATGATGGGCTTCGTCGCCAAGCGCGAGATCTCGCGCTGGCCGGTGGTCGGCTGGCTGGCCACGCGCGGCGAGACGATCTTCCATTCCCGCGGCAGCGCCGAGTCGCTGGGCGGGGTGCTGCACGAGATGCTGTCGCGGCTTCGCGGCGGCCACTCGGTCGGCGTGTTTCCCGAAGGCGGCACCCGCAACGGTCGCGAGATCGGACCGTTCCACGCCCGTATCTTCCTCGCCGCGGTCGAGGCCGGGGTGCCGGTACAGCCGGTCGCGCTGCGCTACGGCAAGGACGGCGAGGCGCAGCCGGTGGTCGCGTTCGCGCCGAAGGAGAGCTTCCTCGCCAACTTCCTGCGCCTGTTGGGCGAGCCTGCGCGGCCGGGCGAGGTCCACTTCCTGATTCCGATCGCGCCGGGCGCCGAGGAAGGGCGGCGCCGGATCGCCGATCTGGCCCGGCAACGCATCATCGACGCGATGAATGGCTGAGCCGATGCCGGCACCGACCGCCCGGACCGGAGCGCGCGCTGGAGCGAATGCTCCAGGCCCAGCGGCTAACGTCGGGTCATGATGCCGCCTACGGTGCCCACCGCCGCAGTGCCCGCGCTGCGGCTGACCGCCGCCGACTACCGGCCGCCGCGCTGGCTGCGCAGCCCGCACGTGCAGTCGGTGCTGGGCAGCAGCCCGCTGCGCCGGCGTCACGGCGAGCGCAGCCTGGCCGCCTGCGGCGCGGTCACCACCGAACACCTGATCGATGCCGGCGACGGGGTGCGCCTACAGGGGCTGCACAGCCTGCCCGCGCAGGCAACGGCGCCGTCCAGGGGGATGGTGCTGCTGCTCCACGGCTGGGAGGGCAGCGTCGATTCCAGCTACATGCGCATGACCGCCACCCACCTGCTGCAGGCGGGATTCGAGGTGTTCCGGCTCAACTTCCGCGATCACGGCGGCACCCATCACCTCAACGAGGGCCTGTTCCACTCCAACCGCATCGACGAGGTCGTGCATGCGGCCTGCGAGGTCGCCGGGCGCTTTCCGAACCGGCCGCTGGCGGTGGCCGGCTATTCGCTGGGCGGCAATTTCGCCCTGCGGCTGGCGTTGCGCGCGCCGGCGGCGGGTCTGAGCCTGGCGCACGTGGCGGCGGTCTGCCCGGTGCTGGACCCGGCGCGGACGATGGATGCGATGGAGCAGGGCCTGCCGCTGTACCTGTGGTACTTCGAGCGCAAATGGCGCGGCTCGCTGGCGCGCAAGCGCGAGTTGTTCCCGCAACTGCACGCCTTCGACGACCAAGTGCTGAACCTGCGGATGCGACCGCTGACCCGCTGGATGGTCGAGCGCCATACCGACTTCGGCACCCTGGACAATTACTTCGACGGCTATTCGATCGCCGATGCGCGGCTGCTGGCGCTGCAGACGCCGGCCAGCATCCTGATGGCGGAGGACGATCCGGTGATTCCGATCGAGGGCTTCCGCGCGTTGCAGCTGCCCGCCTCCGCGCGGTTGGAGGTGTCGCCGTGGGGCGGGCACTGCGGTTTCCTGGAGAGCCATCGCCTGGACGGCTTCGCCGAGCGTTGGATCGCGGCGAGGATGCTCGACGCGATCGGTTGATTGATGCCGCTGCGCGGTGTGCCGCCGAAGGCGGAAGCCTTTGCTCGTGATTCAGAATACCTCCGGTCAGGAGGGGGGGCTTCCTGGCCTGCTCCGGATGGGTGGCCGGATCGCCAAGATCAAGATCAACAGCTTCCGCCACCCAGGCGGCGGGTAACTTTTCTTTGCTGGCCCAAAGAAAAGTCACCAAAAGAAAGGGCCTCCCCGACGGAGCACAATCGTGAGCGGAGGGCCTTCCGGGATTTTTCGACACGACATCCTGTCGTGACCGAAAAACGGCGCGCGTCCGTGCGCGCCGCCCTCCGGGTCTGCAAGCGATGCGGGCTGTCCGAGTGCCAGCAAGGTCAAGAGCGACCGTTGACCTTGACCCTCTGCGACTTAAAGCCCGCCGAGCACCGCAGAGGGCGGCGGCCGTAGAGGCGCCCATGTCTGAGCGCAGCGAGTTTGGGCGCCGTGCCGCCGGCCTCGAGGCGCGCAGGGGACCGGGGCGGCTCGGCCGTCCCGGCGGGCGTCAGGAGCGGGCGGTTTTGGTTCCTTTTGCCAAGACAAAAGGAACCCGCCGAAGGCGGAAGCCTTTGATCTCGATCGAGAAGAC
>NZ_VICD02000280.1 GCF_006546735.2 Marilutibacter maris
AGGCCGCGCGCAGCGCGCCGCCGCAGCTGCTGACCCTGGCGCGCCCGCCATTCGCGGTCCGGATGCTGTCCAACCTCAGCTACGGCATCACCCCGCAGAGCATTGCCGAGTTCAATGCCCTGGGCGACAGCGACGCCGAACGCCTGGCCAACTACGTCGACTGGCAGCTGGACTGGACCGCGATCGACGATTCCGCACTGGACAGCCGCCTCGCCAGCGCCGGCTACGACACCCTGGACAAGCCGCTCACCCGGCTGTGGAGCGAGCATGTGCAGGGCGACCCGGACTATTCGATCAGGATGCGCCCGGCCTGGGAGGTCCAGTGCGCCGCGTTCGTGCGCGCGACCTATTCCAGGCGCCAGCTGCGCGAAGTCGTGGTCAACTTCTGGCACGACCACTTCAATGTCACCGCCGAGGAGTATTCCGCCGCCCCGGTCTACGTCCATTACGACCGCGACGTGATCCGCCAGCATGCGCTGGGCAACTTCCGCGCGATGCTGGAAGCGGTCGCGACCAGCCCGGCGATGCTGTACTACCTCGACAACGTCTCCAATTCCCGCGCTGGCCCGAACGAGAACTGGGCACGCGAACTGCTGGAGCTGCATACCCTCGGCGCCGAGAACTACCTGGGCTTCATGGATCCGTTCCAGGTACCGCCGGACCCGGTCGATCCGGCCTACCCGTCGGGCTACACCGATATCGACGTCTACGAGACCGCCTCCGCGTTCACCGGCTGGACCCTGAAGAACGGCCACTGGGAGTTCCCGGACGACAACGACGGCACCTTCGTCTACCGCCAGTCCTGGCACGATGCCGGCCCCAAGTTCGTGTTGGGCAACCTGCTCAATCCCGAGCAGCCGGCGATGAAGGACGGCCGCGACATCCTCGACCGCCTCGCCAGCCATCCGGCGGTCGCCCGCTTCGTCTGCGCCAAGCTGATCCGCCGCTTCGTCGACGACACCCCGCCGCCGGCACTAGTGCGCAGCGCCGCCCAGGTGTTCCGCCAGCACTGGCGCAGCGCCGACCAGCTCGAACGGGTGCTGCGTCACATCCTCACCTCGGACGCGATGTTCAACGCCTGGGGCCAGAAGAGCCGACGCCCGTTCGAGGCGATCGTCGCGGCGATGCGCGCGACCGGCTGCGACTGGACCCTGCGCCTGGACCACGAGGCCTCCAACGGCTTCCTGTGGCGACTGGGCTTCACCGGCCACGAACCCTATGCCTGGCCGGCGCCGAACGGCTATCCCGATACCGAACTGGCCTGGTCCGGCGCCAACAGCCTGGCGATGGGCTGGAAGCTGCTGGACTGGCTGACCAACGCCAAGGACGAAGGCGCGCCGCTGCTGCCGATCCTGGCGATCAGCCGCAGCCAGGTGCCGCAATGGACCGCGGCCAGGCTGGTCGACTACTGGTGCAAACGCATCCTCGGTCGCCTGCCCAGCAATGTGCGCCGGCAGACCCTGATCGGCTTCATGGCGCAGAACGGCGACCCGGCCAGCCACGTGATCGCCGATACCAATGCCTGGGCCGGCAACGACCTGAAGAACCACTACAACCAGGAGCGCCTGACCAGCATGGTCTCGCTGATCCTGATGTCCCCCGAATTCCTGAGCCGTTGAGGAGGCGACGATGAACACGATCGAAGAAAGCCGCCGCCGTTTCCTCAAGGGCTGCGCCGCCGCCTCGGCGATCGGCGCGGTCGGACCGGGCCTGTTCTTCTCCGGCAGCGCGCACGCGGCCAACGGCCACGACACCGTGGTGTCGGTGTTCCTGCGCGGCGGCATGGACGGATTGAACCTGGTGATCCCGGTTTCCGGCGAGGACCGCGTGCACTACGAACAGGCGCGTCCGGAACTGGCGATCGCCGCCACCGGCACCTATGGCGCGCTGCCGCTGACCCTGGGCACCGGCGCCGCCACCGGTTTCGGCCTGCACCCGGCCGCCAGCGGTCTGCGCGACATGTGGAACGACGGCCTGCTGGCGATCGTGCAGTGCTGCGGCCTGCTGACCTCGGTGACCCGCAGCCATTTCGATGCGCAGTTGTCGATCGACCTGGGCACGCCCGGCCAGCAGAGCATCGGCAGCGGCTGGCTGGCGCGTGCGCTGGCGACCCAGCCCGGCATCAGCGGCACCCCCGCGTTGCCGGGCCTGGCGGTCAACAGCCGGCAACCGGCGAACTTCAACGGCAGCACCGCCGCGCTGACCATGGGCAGCCCGGGCGACTTCGAGCTCAATGCCGGCGCGTGGTCGTGGCAGAAGGCGCGCGACAACTCGCCGGCCGGCCTGGTCGGCGTCAACGACGTGCTCGAATCGATGTGGAATCCCGGTTCGACCGGCCTGGAGCATCACGGCGCCCGCGCCGAACGGGCCCTTCGGGTCATCGCGCAACAGCCCTACGGCGCACTGCCCGCGGACTGGCCGAACAACAACTTCTCGCGCCAGCTGTGGACGATCGCGCAGTCGATCCAGATGAACCTGGGCCTGCGCTACGCGACCCTGGACCTGGGCGGCTGGGACACCCACGAGGGCCAGGGCACGGCCGGCAGCGGCTATCACTACTACCAGGGCAGGATCGCCGAGCTGTCGGAGGCCTTGGCCGCGTTCCATCGCACCCTGGCGGCGAGCGGACACCTCTCGCGGGTCACCACCGTCGTGCAGTCCGAGTTCGGCCGCCGCGTGCGCGAGAACGCCAATCGCGGCACCGATCACGGCTACGGCAATCCGATGCTGGTGATGGGCGGCACCGTCAACGGCCGGTGCCTGTACGGCAACTGGCTCGGCCTGGATCCGCAGGTCCTGTCGCCCTACTACGGCGACGTCCCGGTCACCACCGATCACCGCCGGGTGCTGTCCGAGATCCTGATCCGGCGCATGCGCAATCCGAACCTCGGCGCGGTGTTTCCCGGCTACGGCGGCTATGCCCCGCTGGGCCTGATGAAGGGCAGCGACCTGACACCGGTGGGCATGGCGGCTAGCGCGGCGCCGGTCGCCGTGGCGGCATCCACCGCGGCATTCCGGCCGCGTCCCGCACAACCGCGACCACAGCCGCCACGGCAGGCCGTGCCGACGCCGCCGAAACCGCAACCGCGACCGTCGTCGCAGCCACCGGCCCGCGACTGGACGCAGCGCCTGCAACGCGAGGTCATGCAGCTACAGGGACGGCTGGAACGCTGGCTGCGGGAGGTCATGCCCTGACAGCGCCCGGTCCGCCGGCACCGACCGCGGACCGCGACACGAACGACGACGGGCGAGCGGATGAACACCGGTCGCCCGCGCCGATCCGTTCAACCGGAAGGGCCGGACGGAGCGCCTTTCGTCGATGGCGCCCGGCGGCCCCGCCCGGCCCTGTCCCGTCTACTCCTGCGGCATCGCCAGATGTGCCGGGGTCAACGGCTTGCCGGGACCGCGCGGCATGGTCGCGATGACCGCGTCCGCCGGCAGCGCGGCGTTGCCGTCCAGATGCGCATCGACCCGGTCCAGAGCCGCGTACACGTACGGCAGCAGGGGCACGTAGCGGGCCGCGTAGTCGGGCAGGCCGAGGAAGGCGTCGAAATGCTGCGCGTGACGCACCTGCCAGTAGCGCACGTCGCGGCCGGCCGCGCGCGCCATCGCGACGTAGGGCTGACTGCTGAACGCCATCGGCACCAGGCCGTCGTCGGTGCCGTGAATCACGACCACCGGCAGCCCGGCGCGTGGCGCCGAAGCGCGGACTTCGGCGACGCCCTTGCGCACGCGTTCGGCGCCCGCACCGTCGCCGGTCCACAGATCGCGCAGGCAGCGCAGTCCGAAGAAGTGCGGATCCGGGGCCGCGTTCGGCGTTTCGGCGATGCCGACCCCGGCGCCGGGAGGAATGCCACTGCCATCGGCCCACCACGCCGCGCGCTCGGCATCGCCGGCACGCCGCGGCGCGAAGTTGCCGTCCAGCGCGGCGAAGTCGAAACCGCAGGGGTGTTCGCCCGGCGCATGGCGGCCGTAGGCGGAGGCATAGGTCACCGCGATCGCGCGCCACAGATCGAAACCCGCCGAGGCCGCACCCGCGCGCAGCGCTTCGTCGCTCCAACCGCTGGCGTTGAGCCGACGGTGCGCATCGACCGCCTGCGCGCCGGCGTCGGCGCCTTCGACCAGGCCATTGCTGCGCAGGCTGGCGCAACGCGCCAGTCCGATCGCAGCCACCTGCGCCGCCAACGGTGGCTGCGGCAACGGCGCCAGCGCGGGGTCCAGCAGGGCGCAGGGCATCAGCAGCCCCGCCTCGGTGGCGAAGTCGTACAGGCTGCGCCCGCCCTCGGCGTCGATGTTCGGCTCGCCGGCCACGACCGCGTCCAGCCAGTCGGCATCGGAATCGCCGTCGTCGAGCTCGGCCGCGCGCAGCACCGCACCGCCGCCGTTGGAAATGCCGACCGCGATCACCCGGGTGTCGTCGAAGGTGAATGGCGCATCGTCCGGCCGCGCCTGGTCGAGCGCCTGCAGCGCGAACTGCGCGGCCTGGCGGACATGACGGCCCCAGTCGGCTTCGGGGTTGTCCTGCGAATGGGCGTGCTTGACCGCGACCCCGCGCACCTGGCCGTCGCCGCTGCCGGTCGCGGGCGCGTCGGGCGCAAACCCCAGTTCGGCAGCGCCGGCGAAGGCGATCGTGCCGTCGGCGGAGACGCCCTGCCCGCTGTCGAGGTCGAAGTAGTCGGTGCCCGCGCCCTTGTCGGTGTAGGCCACCGCGCAGCCCTTCGGCAGCCCCCAGGCGCCGGCGACCGCGATCGAACCATAGACCCCGCGCGAACCCGACGAAGCGGTCACCACCACACAGCGCTTGCCGGCATCGAAATCGTCCGGCACCTGCACCAGGACCCGATGCGGCTGGCGCGCGCCATCGACGCGGGCGAACGCGCTGTACTCGCGGCCCGGCACCCTGGCGGTGCTGCCGAACAACTCGCCATAGCCGCCACCGGGGGCGAGATCGGCGATCCCGCGCCAGTTGCCCCAGATCGCACGGCGGCGCAGCTCGACCGCTGTGGGATGGGCCGGGTCGGCGAAGGTCGGCGGCGTCATCGCGCGCAGGCCATCGAGACCGAGTCCCGCGGTCAACAGATCGTCGCCGTCGCGATGCGTGGTGGTGCGCATGTCGGTGAATGAGGAGGTCGCTGCGATGGTGGCCGCCATGTTCTGATCCGGATCGGAGGAGGCGCCGGTGGACGCGCATGCGGACAACGCCAGGGCCAGTGCCGACGCCTGCGCGAAGGTGCGGAATATGGGCATGTTCATGGCTTCCAGCCTAACAAGCACGCACGGGCTTCTCATCGTACTTATGTACGAGCGCGATCGACGTCCCGGATTGCGCATCGGCCTGCTAGGCTGGCGACGAAGCCGGGCCTGTCCCGACCCCTACCCTGCCCGATGTCACACCTGCTCATCGCCGACGACCATCCCTTGTTCCGCGCCGCGCTGCGGCAGGCCGCGGCCGATGCCGTGTCCGGCGCACAGGTGAGCGAGGCCGATACCCTCGACGCGGTGCTGGCGGCGCTGGACGACGCGCCCGACACCGATCTGGTGCTGCTGGATCTGCACATGCCCGGCAATCATGGGCTGGCCGGCCTCGCCGCGATCCGCGCCCAGTACCCGGGAGTCGCCGTGGTGGTGGTTTCGGCCAACGACGATCCGCGCGTGGTCCGGCGCGCGCTCGATCACGGGGCCGCCGGCTACCTGCCCAAGAGCGCCGGGCTGGAGGAACTGCGCGACGCGATCCGCGCGGTCCTGGCCTGCGAGCAATGGCTGCCCGCCGCGCTGCGCGGCGCGGTCGCGCGCACCGAGAGCACCCGCGCCGACGCCGACCTTGCCGCGCGCCTGGCCAGCCTTTCGCCGCAGCAGTTCCGGGTGCTGACCCTGGTCGCCCAGGGCCTGCTCAACAAGCAGATCGCCGACCGCCTCGACGTGCAGGAACGCACCGTCAAGGCGCACCTGTCGGCGATCTTCGAACGCCTGGGGGTGCGCAACCGCACCCAGGCCGGGGTGGTGTTGCGCGAACTGGAGCTGAGCGACCCGAGCCGCCAGTTGCCCGACGACCCGCCCTCCTGACCGGACGTTCCCGGCCGCGCCCAGGCGCTACAGGCCGAACAGCCTGCGCGCGTTGCCGCCGCGGATCTTCGCCTTCTCCTCGTCGCTGAGGTCCAGCTTGTCGAGGGCTTCCAGCGTGTCCGCCAGCGACAGCTGCGGATAGTCCGAGCCCAGGATCAGACTGTCGATACCGACGTTGCGCAGGGTCCAGACGAACTCCTCCTCGATCGGCGAGTCGGCCGCCAGCAGCACGGTCCCGGAAATGTCGAAGTAGACGTTCTCCAGCGCCAGTCCCTCGGCGGTACGCGCCAGCGGCAGGATGTTCCAGAAACGGAAGTTCAGGCCGCCGATGTGGGCGAAGACGAACTTCGTTCCCTGCGCGCGGATCGCGAGGCTGAACAGGTTTTCGCTGTCGCCGGCGACGATATTGGCGTTGTCCATCAGCACGACGACGCCCAGCTCGCCGGCCTTGCGCACCAGCGCCAGCAGCCGCGGGTCGTCGACGTCGAACCGCTGGGTATGCGCGTGCAGCTTGATCACCTTGACGCCACGGCCGGCAATCCGTTCGAGCTCGTCGAGCGCGGCCTGGCCATCGTAGGGATGCACGGTCGCGATCGGCATCACCGCCGGGTCCGATGCTGCCATCCCGATCAGCGCATCGTTGCGGGCACGGATATCGTCGGGATCGCCCGCCTGGGCCTGGTTCGGACCGCCGAACCACATCGCCCCGAGGCCGATCGGCGCCAGGCCAGCGGACTCGGCGGCGGCGCGGTACTCGCGCAACGACTCCGCGCCATCGTGCAGATGCACGTGGATGTCGAATACGGGGGTATCGAACACGGGCGGCGACGCGCTGGCCCGGGGATTCTCCTCGGCGAAGGCGACGCATGAGAACAGCAGCAACAACGAGGTCAGTGCACGTTTCATCGGTCCACGGTTCCGGTTCGGACTGGCGGCCAAGTCTAGCGGCAACGCCGGTCGGTCCGGTGTCGCCCGGCATCGAAAGGCGCGGAACGTGACCTAGACCGGCGCCGCCTGCGCGCCGCGCGCGGCCAGCAACCGGTCCAGCACCGATTTCAATGCCAGCGGCTTGATCGGCTTGGCGATCAACGCCAGGCCGGCTTCATGCACCGCCCGACGCACTTCGCCACCGCCGTCGGCGCTGAGGATCAGGGTCGGACGCGCGCCGAAGCGCGCGCCCAGCCGCTCGGCCAGGGCGACACCGGTATCGTCGTCGTCGAGGTGGTAGTCGAACAGCCACAGCGACGGCGCGCCCGCCCGCAACTGCGCCGCGGCGCCCTCGCCGTCGGCAGCCGCGCGTACCCGGTAGCCCCAGCGTTCCAGCAGCGCGGTCAGCGCGGCCAGGGCCTGGGGGTCGTTGTCCACCACCAGCACTTCCAGCGCGGCTCCGGATGCGTGGCGCTCGACCGGCATGTCGGCCACCGCGGCCGGCCCCGCCACCCTCACCACCCGCACTGTGAACGCGGTGCCGCGACCGGGCGCACTGCGCAGGCCCAGCGGCACCTGCAACAACTGGGCGATGCGGTCGGCGATCGACAACCCCAGCCCGAGCCCCTGTCCCGGTGCGTCGATGCCACGGCGGAACTCGTCGAAGATCACCCGCTGCTGCGATGGCTCGATGCCCGGACCGGTGTCGTGCACCTCGATCCGCAGGCCGTCGCCATCGCGACGCACGCCCAGCAGCACGCTGCCGGTCGCGGTGTAGCGGATCGCATTGGCGAGGAAGTTCTGCAGCACCCGCCGCAGCAACTGCGGATCGCTGTGCACCCAGGCCTGGCTGCCGATGAAACGGAAGCGCAGGCCGCGGTCGGCGGCGATGGCGCCGAACTCCGACGCCAGCGGCTCCAGCACCTCCGACAACGGGAACCCGCGCGGCTGCGGCACCAATCCGCCCGCCTCCAGCCGGGACATGTCGAGCAGTCCGGTCAGCAGGTCGCCGGTGGAATCCAGCGCGCCGATGATCTGGCGCGCGGTCTCGCGCTGGCCCGATGCCACCTGCTGCTCGAGCGCATCGGCGAACAGCTGCGCCGCGTGCAGCGGCTGCATCAGGTCGTGGCCGACCGCGGCCAGGAAGCGGCTCTTGGCCTCGTTCGCGCGCTCGGCGTCGCGCTTGGCCGCCTCCAGGTCGGTGGTGCGCTCGACCACGCGTTGCTCCAGGGTTTCGTTGGCCTGGATCAGTCCGGCCTCGGCGCGGCGGAACGCGGTGACATCGGTGAAGGTGGCGACGAAGCCGCCGCCGGGCATCGGGTTGCCGCGGATCTCGATGATCGTGTCCTCGATGCCGCCGCCACCGGGCAGCACCCGCTCGGTCAGATGCACGGTGCCGGCGCGCATATAGGCCAGACGCCGTTGCAGGGCGCGTTCCAGATCGCCCTCCGGCGGCACCTGCCGCATCGCCCAGCGCGCGAGGTCGGCGATCGGCCGGCCGACCTGCAGCAACTCCTCGGGGAAGTCGAACAACTCGGCATAGCGGCGATTCCACGCGACCAGGCGCAGCTCGGCGTCGACCACGCTGATGCCCTGGCTCATGTTGTGCAGCGCGGCCTCCAGGACGCGCTGGTTGAAGCGCAGGTCGGCGGAGGCCTCGCCGACGATCTGGGCGACCGTGTCCAGCGCCCGGCCGGCCTCGCGACGGGCCGCGTCCAGCAGCACCCGGGCCGAGGCCGAACCCAGTACCGCCGCCAGCTCGCGCTCCAGCGCGGCCTCGGTCGCGGCCGGCACCGCCCCCTCGGCGGGGGCGTTGGACAACAGCTGTTCGACGCGTTCGCGCGGCAGGAACCGTACCCCGGCATCGCGCAGGC
>NZ_VICD02000281.1 GCF_006546735.2 Marilutibacter maris
GCAGCAGGCTGCGCGCGCGCTGGAACTCGCCCAGCCGCTCCATGCGCGCACGCACCACGCCCTGGTTGTCGGCGGCATAGGCCATCACCGCGACAGCCGCGGCCGAGATCATGGCGAAGATGGCCAGTGCGACCAGCATTTCGATCAGGGTGAAACCGCGCGTGTTCATGGCGCCTCCCGGAACACGACGCGTTCGGCGGCGATCCGCTCCTCGTCGACGGGCATCACCAGCACTTCGATGCGCAACAGACCGCTGTCGTCGGTGGGCGCCAGGGTCCGCTTCCAGCGCCACGGACGGTCGCCGGCCGACTCGCGTCCCTGACCAGCGACCCCCATCGCCGAGAGTTCGTCGGCGTCGGCCACCATCGCTTCCACCGCGAGGTTGTCGGCGACCACCCCGGCGAGCACGCGTTCCTCGATCGCCACCGCGCTGCGGGTACTTTCGCCGGCGAGGTTGAGCAGTCCGAGCACGGCGAGTCCGAACACCGCCAGCGCGACCAGCATCTCGATCAGCGAGAAGCCGCGCCGGCGCCGATACCGCGACCGCCACGGTCGATCGCGATGCACGCTCTGGAGCTCAGCGCCGGGCATCCATCCGTACCTTGCCGGCGGCGTCGACCCGGACGTCGACCGAGGCGCGATCGCGGACCAGGGTCAGCGAGGCCGGCACGGCGGCGCCGGTGGGGTCGAAGCGGAAGCTGACCTGATCGCGTCCGCGCGGCAATTGCGGCCGTATGCCGTCGTCCCACAAGCGGTTGCCGAACGGCCGGTCGCGCAATGGCTGCCAGTCGCCGAAATGCTGGCGGGTGAACCCATAGCCCTGGTCGGTGACGGTGACCTCGATCGCGCGGGTGCCGAGGATGGCCTCCTCGTGCGCGCGGACCAGGCCGGCGGCGAAGGCGTCGGCCTGGTCGTCGAGCGAGTTGTCCGCCGGCGCGGTCATCACCACCGCAGCGCCGGCGATGCCGAGGATGAACAGCACCACCACCAGCTCGACCAGGGTGAAGCCGCGCGACCGGGCGGCGCGGTGCGCAGCCGGGAGCGTCGCGCGGTGACGGGCGGGGGTGCGGGTCACGGCATCAGCGCCAGTTGCCGATGTCGGCGTTGTCGCCTTCGCCGCCCTCGGCGCCATCGGCACCGAAGGAATAGACCTCGAAGGCGCCCTGGCGACCCGGCGCGCGGTACTGGTAGGGGTTGCCCCAGGGGTCGTCCGGCAGGCGACGGATATAGCCGCCGCGACGGTAGCGTTCGGGACGGGCGAGGCCTGCCGGCGCCTGCAGCAGCGCCTCCAGGCCCTGGCCGGTGCTCGGGTAGGCGAGGTTGTCCAGGCGATAGGTTTCCAGCGCCTGTTCCAGCACCGAGATGTCGGCACGGGTCTTCTCGGCCATCGCACGGTCCTGGCTGGGCATCACGTTGATCATCACCACGGTCGCGAGCAGGCCGATGATGACGATGACCACCATCAGCTCGACCAGGGTGAAGCCGCGGGCCTTGCCGGCCCGACCGCGCGCAAGCACGGGGAACGGTCGGACGCGCGGTTGCGGTGCGCGGGCATGGTTGCGGGCGTGCGCTGCGGAACACGGGAGGCGGTGAAGGGCCGACATGACGGGGGTCCTCTAGAAAGCCAGCGAATTGAACTGCAGGATCGGCAGCAGGATGGACAGGACGATGACCGCGACCACGCCGCCCAGCGCGACGATGATCATCGGCTCCAGCAGGCTCATCGCGGCCGAGGTGAAGGTGTTGAACTCGCGCTCCAGGTAGTCGGCGGCGCGCTCCAGCATCGGCGCCAGGCGGCCGCTGTTCTCGCCGCTGGTGGCCATGTAGATCAGGGTCGGCGGGAACACCGCGGCGCGCTTCATCGCCGAGGACAGGCTGCCGCCCTCGCGGATCGATGCGACCATCGTCTCGGTGGCCTGGCGCAGCACCCGGTTGTGCACGGTGCGGGCGGTGATCGTCAGTCCTTCCAGGATCGGCAGGCCGCTGTTGACCATGATCGACAGCGTCCGCGCCATCCGCGCGGCATGGACATCGCGGATCAGGCGGCCCAGCAGCGGCATGCACAGCACCAGCGCGTCGAAGCGCAGTCGAAAGCCCGGCCGCGCGAGCATCAGCCGGAAACCGGCCGCCGCCAGGATCGACAGGACCAGCAGCGGCAGCCCCCAGCCGGCGATGAAGTCGGAGATCGCGATCACCACCCGGGTCAGCGTCGGCAGCTCGCGCCCCATCGAGTCGAACTGTTCGACCACCTTCGGCACCACGAAGGTCATCAGGGCGATCACCACCGCGACGGCGGTCAGCGCCAGCGCGGCCGGGTAGACCAGGGCGGTGAACAGCTTGGAACGCACCTGCTGTTCGCGTTCGAGCAGATCGGCCAGCCGTTCGAGGATGTCCGGCAGCGCGCCCGAACTCTCGCCGGCGGCGACCATCGCCCGGTACAGCGGCGGGAACGCGTCGCCCTGGCGCGCCATCGCGTCGGACAGACGGAAGCCTTCCAGCACCAGCGCGTGGGTCGCCATCAGGGTGCGCCGCACCGCCGGCTTCTCGGCCTGCCCGCCGATCGTGCGCAGGGCCTCTTCCAGCGGTGCGGCGGTGATCAGCGTCGCCAGCTGGCGGGTGACCAGGGTGACGTCCTTGCGGGTGAAGCGATCCAGCAGCGAGCGCCGGTCCGAAACCTTGCCAGACGCGGTCGTGGCCGGCGCCAGCTTGACCGGCAGCAGCCTGCGCTTTTCCAGCCGTTCGCGCGCCTCGCCAGCGCTGGCCGCCGACACCGTCCCGGTGCGGGTCCGGCCGCGCAGATCGAGCGCGGCGTAGTCAAACGTCGCCATCGTCGTCCAGCTCCTGGCGGGCGACCCGCATGGCTTCCTCGACGGTGGTGTCGCCGCGGGCGACGCATTCGCGTGCCGCCTGCGACAACCGGCCGCCGCCGGAGAAGGCCAGCCGGGCGATGCTGTCCTCGTCGGCATTGGCGCCGATCAGCTGTCGCAGCGCCTCGTCGACCGGGACCGCCTCGTAGACGCCGACGCGGCCACGGAATCCGGTGTGACTGCATTGCGCGCAACCGACTGCGCGGTACAGGACCGTGTCGCGGTCATCGCCCATCAGCTGCCGGCTCAGCGTGTCGGGTTCGCGCTCGACGCGACAGTGCGGACACAGCCGCCGCACCAGCCGCTGGGCGACGATCAGGCGCAGGGTCGAGGCGAGCAGGAACGGCTCGATGCCCATGTCGCGCAGGCGGGTGATCGCGCCGATCGCGTCGTTGGTGTGCACGGTCGACAGCACCAGGTGACCGGTCAGGCTGGCCTGTACCGCGATCTGCGCGGTTTCCGGGTCGCGGATCTCGCCGACCATCACGGTGTCGGGATCCTGGCGCAGGATCGCACGCAGGCCAGCGGCGAAGGTCATGCCGACCTTGTTGTTGACCTGGGTCTGGCCGACCCCGTCGATCGCGTATTCGACCGGGTCCTCGACGGTGAGGATGGTGCGACTGCCATCGTTGAGCCGGGCGAGCCCGGCGTACAGCGTGGTGGTCTTGCCGGAGCCGGTCGGGCCGGTGACCAGGACGATGCCGTTGGGCACCGCCAATGCCTGCCGGAAGCTGCGCAGCACCGGTGCCGGCATGCCCAGCTGCGGCAGCGACAGGGTGCCCTGGTCCTTGTCGAGCAGGCGCATCACCACCCGCTCGCCGCCGCGCGCGGGCAGGGTGGACACGCGCACGTCGAGTGCGCGCGCGCCCATCGCGACCGAGATCCGTCCGTCCTGAGGCACCCGCTTCTCGGCGATGTCCAGCCGCGCCATCACCTTTACCCGCGAGACCAGCAGCGGAGCGATGCGGGCGGGCAGGCTGAGCATCTCCCGCATCACCCCGTCGACGCGGAAACGCACCCGCAGCGCGGTTTCGAACGGTTCGACGTGGACGTCGGAGGCGCCCAGGCGGGCGGCCTCGGCGAGCAGCCCGTTGATCAGGCGGATGATCGGCGCATCGTCCTGGCTTTCCAGCAGGTCGGCGGTGGCCGGAATGTCGTCGACCAGGGCGTCGAGGCTGCCGTGGGCGTCGAGGGCGCCGGCCTCGGCGGCGCTGCCGAGGCCGGCATCGGCGTAGGCTTCGGACAGGCGCCGGTCGAAG
>NZ_VICD02000282.1 GCF_006546735.2 Marilutibacter maris
CGCATCTGCGATGCGAATCGCCCCCTGACTCAGGGGGGAACGATATCCGTGCTGCGCCCGGATATCTCCCAAGATTTGCTGCGCAAACCTTGGGCCCCGCCGTTGCGCTGCCACACCCCCATTCGCGCTATGCGCGAATCGCCCCCTGACTCAGGGGGCTGGGTCACCACCTTTATGCCGTAGGAGCGGCGTGAGCCGCGATGGGGCTTTCATGGGAGGGCTTCATCGCGGCTTGCGCCGCTCCTGCGAGCGCAGGGGCATGGTCACAGCCGGTAGGCGACGGCCTTCATCAGCTTCGACGCGGCGGCCATCACGGTCGGGATCGGTGGCGGCAGCACCCGCGCGCCGGCGGCCTCGGCGTTGTCGGCGTGGCGGGCCTCGTCGGCCTTCATCACCTCCAGGATCGCGCGGCTGCGGATGTCGGCTTCGGGCAGCGAGGTCAGGTGCTCGTCGATGTGGGCCTCGACCTGACGTTCGGTCTCGACCACGAAGCCGAGGTTCCAGCCGTCGCCGCGTAGCCCGGCCAGCACGCCGATCGCGTAGCTGCCGCCGTACCACAGCGGGTTGAACAGGCTCGGGCGGCTGTCGAGCTCGCGCAGGCGGTCCGCGCACCAGGCCAGGTGGTCGGTTTCCTCCTGGGCGGCGTCGAGCAGGTGGCGCTCGGTGGCCGGGTCGCGCGCGACCGCGGCCTGGCCGCAATACAGCGCCTGCGCACAGACTTCGCCGACGTGGTTGATCCGCATCAGGCCGGCGGCGTGGCGGCGCTCGGTCTCGTCGAGGACGACGTCGGCTTCGGTCGCGGCGGGGTTGGCGCGCTCGGCGCGCGGTGCGCCGAACACGGTGTCGAGCGCGCGTTGGGTGCCGTCGAGCAGCCGGTCGAGCGGGGTCAGTCGGCGGGAAGGCGTGGAGGAACTGTTCATGCGCCCAGTTTACGCCGCCGGCCTCGGCTGTTGGCGGGGCGGGTGCCGGCCGGCGGCTTCAGGGGCGCAGGCGCTCGGCCAGCAGCTCCAGCGGGTGCTGGACCGGCACTCGGGCGGCGGCCAGGTGCAGGCGGCAGCCGATGTTGGCGCTGAGCAGGCGGGTCGCGCCGCTGTCGTGCAACTGCGCCAGCAGCGGCTCCCGGTAGCCGGCCGCGCGCACGGGGTCGGTCAGCATCTGGATGCCGGCCGCGCCGCAGCAGCCGAGGCCGGGATCGAGCTCGATCACCTCCAGCCCCGGTATC
>NZ_VICD02000283.1 GCF_006546735.2 Marilutibacter maris
CCGGGCGCCCCACTGGGCGGGCCTGCCAGGGCGGGCCTGTTGGAGCGCGCCTGCTAGAATATGCGCCCCCGTCCACCCATCCGCCGCGCGCCGACGCGGCCGTAGGAGCACCCAGCAATGACCATCAAGGTAGGCATCAACGGCTTTGGCCGCATCGGACGCAATGTGCTGCGTTCGGCCGTGCAGAACTTCGCCGGCGAGATCGAGATCGTCGCGATCAACGACCTGCTCGAGCCCGACTACCTGGCCTACATGCTGAGCTACGACTCCGTGCACGGCCGCTTCCAGGGCGAGGTCTCGGTCGAGGGCAGCGACCTGATCGTCAACGGCAGGAAGATCCGCCTGAGCGCCGAGCGCGACCCGTCCAACCTGAAGTGGGACGAGGTCGGCGCCGACGTCGTCATCGAGTCGACCGGCCTGTTCCTGACCAAGGAAACCGCGCAGAAGCATCTCGACGCGGGCGCGAAGAAGGTGATCATGTCGGCGCCGTCCAAGGACGATACGCCGATGTTCGTCTACGGCGTCAACCACGCGACCTACAAGGGCGAGGCGATCATCTCCAACGCTTCGTGCACGACCAACTGCCTGGCGCCGCTGGCCAAGGTGCTGAACGACAAGTGGGGCATCAAGCGCGGCCTGATGACCACCGTGCATGCCGCCACCGCGACCCAGAAGACCGTCGACGGCCCGTCCAACAAGGACTGGCGCGGCGGCCGCGGCATCCTCGAGAACATCATCCCGTCCTCGACCGGCGCGGCCAAGGCGGTCGGCGTGGTGATCCCCGAGCTCAACAAGAAGCTCACCGGCATGTCGTTCCGCATTCCGACCTCGGACGTGTCGGTGGTCGATTTGACCGTCGAGCTCGACAAGGACGCCAGCTACGCCGAGATCTGCGCCGAGATGAAGGCGCAGTCCGAGGGCGCGCTGAAGGGCATCCTCGGCTACACCGAGGACAAGGTCGTGGCGACCGACTTCCGCGGCGATGCCCGCACCTCGATCTTCGACGCCGAAGCCGGCATCGCGCTCGACGGCACCTTCGTCAAGCTGGTCAGCTGGTACGACAACGAGTGGGGCTATTCCAACAAGTGCCTGGAAATGGTCAAGGTGATCGCGGGCTGATCCACCGCACCTGATCGCACCGCGGGCGCGGCCCGGTCGGACTAGAGTCCGGCCCGGTCGCGCCCGTTGCGTTTGGCGCGGTACAGCGCCTCGTCGGCCTGCGACAGCAGCCGGTCCATGAACTGCGGCGACGGTTGGATGGCGACGCCGACGCTGATCGTCACCACCCCGTCGATGCCGTCGGCATGCGGGATCGCGGTGTCGCGCACGGTCGCGCACAGCCGCTGCGCGACCTCGATCGCGACCTCCTCGTCGGCGTCGCGCAGCAGGACCGCGAACTCCTCGCCGCCGACCCGGGCCAACACGTCCCCGGGGCCGCGCAGCAGGCTCAGCATGACCCCGACCACCCGCTTGAGCACGGTGTCGCCGGCCGGGTGGCCGTAGCGGTCGTTGTAGGCCTTGAAATAGTCGACGTCGACGATCAGCGCGCCCATCGGGGTGTCGTCGTACTCCGGCTGCTCGACCAGCTCGTTGACCGCGCGACGGAAGCCGCGCACGTTCAGCGCTCCGGTCAGCGCGTCGATGCTGGCGATCCGCTCCAGTTCCTCGACCGCGCTGCGCAGGTCGGCGGTGCGTTCGGCGATTTCCTGGTCGCGCTCTTCGACCACCTTCTGCAGCGACCCGGCCAGTCTGCGTTGTTCGTCAAGCACCGCGTTGAGTTCGCCATAGGCCTGGCTCAGGCGTTCGGACAGGTCGCCGACCGCAGCGGCGACGGGTCGCAGTTCCATCGGCATGCGGCGGGTGGTTTCGGGATCGACCGGGGCGCCGACCGCGAAGTTGCGCAGGGCGTCGAGCAATCGGCCGGTGCCTTTGGCCAGTCCACGCAACTGCGCCCAGGTCGCGGCCAGCACGCCGAGGATGATCAGGATCAGCAGGGCGAGCAGGGCGATGGTGCTGCGGCCGATCGTTTCCATCAGCCGCCGGTCCGGCGCGAGCAGGACCAGGGTCCAGCCGCTGCGCATCCGCGAGCGCGAGACGAAGGCGTTGCCGTCGCCGAGGATGCCGTGCTCGAAGCGGGTCTGGGCCATGTGCAGCGGCACGTCGCCGGACAGGGTCAGCCGGGAGTCGGTCACGGTGTCGAGAAAGCCGTGCGGCACGCCCTCGGTGGCGTGGATCACCCGGTTGCGCCGGTCCAGCAGCAGCATTTCGTAGCCGCGCGAGCGGAACGCCTCGCCGCGCTGATTGACGAAGGTCTCGACGTGGATCGAGGCTTCGACGATGCCGCCGAAGCCGTCGGCACCGACGATCGGCGCGGACACCGCGACCAGGGGGTCGTCGCCCAGCGCCCGGCCCCGGAACGCGTTGGAGACGTACGGGCGCAGGTGGCGTTCGGGATTCCGGAAGTAGTCGCGATCGGCGACGCTGGGCAGGTCGTCGTCGGGCGTGGCCACCGCCCGGGTCGGTGCGTAGGCGGTGATGCGCCCGTCGGCATCGGTCACCACCGCGCTGATCAGCCCGGGGTAGGCATCGAGCAGTCGCTCCAGGTCATCGGTCCAGCCCGCGTCGCCCGGCGCCCGGGCCTGCGCGAGCAGGGCGACGCCGGCAAGACGGCTGTGGACGAAGTCGTCGATCGAGGACGCGGTCAGGCTGGCCGACAGGCCGGTGCGCTCGCCCAGCGAGACGTGCTCGGCGCGGTACTGCTGCCACAGCAGCACGCCACTGAACAGCATCGCCGGTACCAGCGCAGCGAACAGCAGCAGTTGCGTGAACCGCCGGCGCAGGGACCACGATTGTCCGGTAGAAACCAAGGCTGCGGACGCACTCGGAATGTCGATGACGTAACGCTACCGTGCGGGCCTGGGCCGGGCAATTACCGGCGTCGCGGTGCTTCCCTCGCGCCTGCGCGATCGACGGGGCATTGTGACGGGGGTCGCGGATTGCCCGGCCGGGGTCGCTACGCCGGGTTCGCCCCGGGTCCGGGGGCCGGCGCCGGATCGTCCAGCGGTCTGATCGGCGTCGGCTGCCCATGCGAGTCCAGCGCGACCATGGTGAAGCCGCCGCGGGTCGCCAGGCGGTGGTCGCCGGTCAGCAGGTCCTCGGTATGCATCTCGACCTCGACCTGCATCGAACTGCGGCCGGTGGCGGTGATGCGCGCGAGCAGTTCGACCAGGGCGCCCTGCGGCACCGCGACGTGGAAGTCGATCCGTTCCGAACGCGCGGTGACGACAGTGCGGCGGGCGTAGCGCGAGGCGACGATGAACGCGGCCTTGTCCATCCACGCCAAGGCCTGGCCGCCGAACAGGGTGCCGAGATGATTGGTGTGGTCGGGAAACACGATCTCGACCATGCGCGCTTCGACCGGGCGCGCGCTGTCGCTGGAAAGAACATTGGGCATGAGGCGTCTCGTCCTGCCGCGGGCGGGCAGGGCTCTGGGGCGGGGTTTGGGGGTGTCGTGGGGAAGGCGCGCTCGCGCGCAGTGGCGGCGTCCGTGCCGCCGGATTACCGCTTTGGACATGGGCAGACATCCGCCCGCCCCGCATCCCTGCCCGGCGTCCGTGCCGATGCTTCCGTGCCGGCGATGGTTCCGTCCATCGCGTGAGCGCTTCCTGGCAAAGAAAGGCCGCCAGTGCCGCTGCGCTCAGAAGGCGGCGTCGAACGCCACCTCGCCACTGACGCCGACCTGGTATGCGGACACGCGCCGTTCGAAGAAGTTGGTGACCTCCTGGACGTCCTGCAGGTCCATGAAGCCGAACGGATTGCTGGCGCCGAACCGCTTCGGCAGCCCGAGCTGCCCCAGTCGCTGGTCGGCGCAGTACTCCAGGTACTGGCGCATGTCCTTGAGCGACAGGCCGACCACGCCGCCCGACAGCACGTCCTGGGCGAACTGCATCTCGCAGTCCACCGCCTCCTCCAGCATGGTAACCACGCGCTGTTTCAGTTCTTCGTCGAACAGCCCGGGCTCTTCCTTGCGCACCGTATCGATGACCTCGAATGCGAACGCCATGTGACAGCTTTCGTCGCGGAACACCCAGTTGGTGCCCGAGGCCAGGCCGTGCAGCAGGCCGCGCGAGCGCAGGTAGTAGACGTAGGCGAAGGCGGCGAAAAAGAACAGGCCCTCGATGCAGCAGGCGAAGCAGATCAGGTTGAGCAGGAATTCGCGGCGCTGCTCGACCGTCTCGATCCGATGCAGGCCCTGGATCGAGTCCATCCACTTGAAGCAGAACTCGGCCTTGGCGCGGATCGAGGGGATGTTCTCGACCGCGGCGAAGGCCTTGGCCCGCGCCTCCGGGTCCGGCAGGTAGGTGTCGAGCAGGGTCAGGTAGAACTGCACGTGCAGTGCTTCCTCGTACAGCTGGCGCGACAGGTACATGCGCGCCTCGGGCGCGTTGATGTGCTGGTACAGGTTCAGCACCAGGTTGTTGGCGACGATCGAGTCGCCGGTGGCGAAGAAGGCCACCAGGCGTTCGATCAGGTGCCGTTCGGCCGGCCCGAACTTGTTGCGCAGGTCGTTCACGTCCAGCGAGAAATCGACTTCCTCGACCGTCCACGTGTTGCGGATCGCGTCGCGGTACATCTCGTAGAAGCGCGGGTAGCGCATCGGCCTGAGGGTGAGGTCGAAGCCCGGATCGAGAAGGTGGTTGTCGGTGCTCATTGGCAGGCCTCGCAGGATTCGGGATTCTCGAGCGAGCAGGCGATCGCGGCGGCCGGAGCGACCGCGCTCACCGTCGACTTGGCGATCCGGGTCGCCGGGCGCGAGCGCAGGTAGTAGGTGGTCTTCAAGCCCTTCTTCCACGCGTACATGTACATCGACGACAGCTGGCCGATGTTCGGGCTCTCGATGAACAGGTTCAGCGACTGGCTCTGGTCGATGAAGGCGCCGCGGTCGGCGGCCATGTCGATCAGCGAACGCATCGGCAGTTCCCAGGCGGTGCGGTAGACCTGCCGCAGCGATTCGGGGATCGCCTCGACGCCCTGGATCGAGCCCTCGGCCATCTTGATCCGGTCGCGCAGCTCCGGGGTCCACTGGCCGAGCTGCTTGAGCTCCTCGACCAGGTAGCGGTTGACCACGATGAAGTCGCCCGACAGGGTCTCGCGCTTGAACAGGTTGGATACCTGCGGCTCGATGCACTCGTAGCAGCCGGCGATCGAGGCGATGGTCGCGGTCGGCGCGATCGCGATCATCAGCGAGTTGCGCAGACCGCCCTCGGCGATGCGCGCGCGCAGCGCGTCCCAGCCCAGCGTATCGGAGGGTTCCACGCCCCAGGCATCGAACTGCAGCTCGCCGCGCGAGGCTCGGGTGTCCTCGAAGCCGGGGTGGCGGCCGCGCTCCATCGCCAGCTCGTTGGAGGCCGACAGCGCGTGGAAATAGATGTGCTCGGCGATCTGCCGCGACAGCGCGCGCGCCGGTTCGGAGTCGAACGGCAGCCGCAGTTTGAAGAACACGTCCTGCAGGCCCATCGTGCCCAGCCCGACCGGGCGCCACTTCAGATTGGCGCGGCGGGCGGTCTCGATCGGATAGAAGTTCAGGTCGATCACCCGGTCGAGCTGGCGAATCGCCAGGCGTACGGTCTCGCCGAGCCGCTCGAAGTCGAAGCGTCCGGCCTGGCCGTGTACCGGACCCTCCTCGAAGAGTTCGACGTGGTGCGACAGGTTGATCGACCCCAGGTTGCAGACCGCGGTCTCGTCCTGCGAGGTGACCTCGAGGATCTCGGTGCACAGGTTCGACAAGTGCACCACGTTGCCCTCGCGCAGGGTCTGGTTGCAGGCGCGGTTGGACTTGTCCTTGAAGTTCATCCAGCCGTTGCCGGTCTGCGCCAGGGTACGCATCATCCGCGCGTACAGCTCACGCGCCCTGACCGTCTTCCTCGCCAGTCCGGCCGCCTCGGCGGCGCGATAGGCGGTGTCGAAGGCCTCGCCCCACAGGTCGGTCAGCTGCGGCACCCGGGCCGGGTCGAACAGCGACCATTCGCCGTCGGCCTCGACCCGGCGCATGAACTCGTCGGGGATCCAGTTGGCGAGGTTGAGGTTGTGGGTGCGACGGGCCTCGTCGCCGGTGTTGTCGCGCAGCTCCAGGAACTCCTCGACATCGGCGTGCCAGGGCTCCAGGTAGACGCAGGCCGCGCCCTTGCGCTTGCCGCCCTGGTTGACCGCCGCGACCGAGGCGTCGAGCGTCTTCAGCCAGGGCACGATGCCGTTGCTCAGGCCATTGGTGCTGCGGATCAGCGAGCCGTGCGAGCGGATACGGGTGTAGCTCAGGCCGATGCCGCCGCTGAACTTGCTCAGCTTGGCCACGTCCATGTAGCGCTTGTAGATGCTCTCCAGCGAGTCCTCCGGCGAGTCGAGCAGGAAGCAGCTCGACAGCTGTTCGTGGGTGGTGCCGGCGTTGAACAGGGTCGGCGACGACGGCACGTAGTCCAGCTGCGCCATCCGCCGGTACAGCGCCAGTGCGTCGCCCACGTCCTCGCTGAGCGCGCAGGCGATGCGCAGGAAGAACTGCTGCGGGGTCTCGATCACCGTGCGCGCGGTCGGATGGCGCAGCAGGTAGCGGTCGTACAGCGTGCGCAGTCCGAAGTAGTCGAAGCGGTGGCTCAGCGTGTTGTCGATCGCATCGTTGAGCTTGCGCGCATTGGCCTGCACGAAGCCGAGCAGGCGGTCGTTGATCACGCCCAGCTCGTGGCCGCGCTGGACCGACTGCGAGAACGCGTTGATGTCGATCGCGGCGACCTCCTTCTCGATCACTCCGGCCAGCAGGCGGGCGGCGAGGCGGCCGTACTCGGGTTCCTCGGCGGTCAGCAGGGCGGCGGTGCGGATCGACAGCTCATCCAGTTCGCGCGTGGTTGCGCCGTCGTAGAGCCCGGAGATGGTGCGGGTCGCGACCCGCATCGGGTCGATCGAATACAGGTCCTCGCTGCAGCGGGTCACCGCGCGCACGATCTTGTTGAGATCGACCGGTTCGCGACCGCCGTTGCGCTTGGTCACGGTCATGGTCAGGTTCGCGGCCGGCGGGGTCAGCGCGAAGCCGTCGCCGCCACGGGGGGCGGCGGGCGGGGAGGCAGGCGCTGCGGGGGCGGCGGCGTCGGCCGTTGCGGTGGGGCGGTCGGTGGTGGGAGCGACGGACATCGCGGTACTCCTGTGCAGGCGCACGGGTCGCCACCCTTCCCTCGAGGGCGACGCACGGTGGCACGGTGGATGGCGCCCGCGACAGGGGATGGCGCCGATCCAGCCGTGCCCCCGCGGGCGCGGAATCTGCAGGATGGAGACGGGGTGTCGCAGCGCCCGAGACGGACGCGCGCCGGCGGAGGATCCGGCGTTCGCGGCAGCCAGGCGGCCACCGCCACGACACCGACCGTCTCCCCCCGGAGACTCCCTGGCCGGTCACCGCGCGGTGTGCTTCGCGCGGCTGTCGGCAGGTCTTCGGGCTCTGGACGGGAGCGGGAAGTGAGCGCGGAGGAGTCAGTAGTCAGAGAAAGGCGACAGGCCTTTTCTCGCTTCTCACTTCTCGTTCCTCATTCCCGGCTCGGCCTACCGCCTGCCGCTTCCCGGGGCCGGGCCCCAGTGCCATGGCAGGTTTCGTTTCCACTACCGCTGCGGGGCAGCGCCGGCCTTGGCGCGCCTGCTGGCGACACCGCACCGGACTTCCCTTTTAAGCCGTCGTCCGATTGGGGCGACAGCACCGACGGGCACAACATAATGGGGGCGCGTGGTTCCGTCAATCCGATATCTTGTGATTTGCATGAAGTCCGTCGATGGCGTGCGGGTGCAGCCGCGGGGGGCCGTCTGGTGTAGCCTCGCCTGCAGCTGAATGCGAGGCGGAATCAATGGAAGGTCTGCTTGTACTGCTGGGGCTGGCCGTACTTTCGGTGCCGGTGCTACTGATAGTGGCGTTGGTGATGATCGGAGGCTTGCGCTCCCGGGTCAGTGCGCTGGAGGGCGAACTGGCTCGCTTGCGGACGTCCGCCCGCGGCGAAG
>NZ_VICD02000284.1 GCF_006546735.2 Marilutibacter maris
CGCACCCGCATCCGGGCGCCGGAGCCGGGCGCGCGCGGAACCGCGCCGCCGTCCCCGGTCGCCCGTCGCGCGCGCCCGCGATTGCGTGGCGGTCATGCGAAGGCCTTGCCCAGCCTCTTATAATCCCGGGATGGCCAAACAGACCGATCAAGAACATCACCACGGGACACTGGTGGAAGTCGACAAGCCCGAGGTGGCGCGTCCGCCGCTGTACTCGGTACTGTTGCTGAACGACGACTACACCCCGATGGACTTCGTCGTCGAGGTGCTGATGCGGTTCTTCCCGATGAACATCGAGAAGGCCACCCAGATCATGCTCCACGTCCACACCCGCGGCCGGGGCGTGTGCGGCGTCTTCACCCGCGAGGTGGCCGAGTCCAAGGTGGCGCAGGTGAACGAATATTCAAGGCTCAACCAGCATCCCTTGCTGTGCACGATGGAAAAGGCCTAAAAGCTGTGTTCATCACGTCCTAGTTGATGAGGGCACGAGGATGGGCGAACCTGCAGGTGGTTCGACTCCTGGCGTTGAACCCCGTGCGGCCGGCGCGGTCCAATCGGGTGAAGGGACAGCAGCACGGCCGCCGGCGGGATTCAGTGTCCCTCCCGGCCCGGTGGAATTCCGCCGCGGTTACCCCCATACAGGACCGCAGTAGCTTTCCGGAGATCATCCATGTTCAGCAAGGATCTCGAATACAGCATCGGCCAGTGCTACAAGCGCGCCCGCGAGGCCCGCCACGAGTACATGACGGTCGAACACCTGCTGTTGGCCCTGCTCGACAACCCCTCGGCCGAGGGGGTGCTCAAGGCCTGCGGCACCGACTTCCATCGTCTGCGCGCCGACCTGGAGCAGGCCATATCGACCTCGGTCGCGGTCCTGCCCGAGGACCTGGACCGCGACACCCAGCCCACGCTCGGGTTCCAGCGGGTGCTGCAGCGGGCGGTCTACCACGTGCAGTCCTCGGGCAAGAAGGAGGTCACCGGCGCCAACGTGCTGGTGGCGATCTTCGGCGAGAAGGATTCCCACGCGGTCTACTACCTGGGCCAGCAGGACATCTCGCGGCTGGATGTCGTCAACTACATCTCCCACGGCATCGTCCGCCACGAGTCCGGCGAGGGCGAGGCCGAGGGCGGCAGCGAGAACGAGATCCGTCCCCCCGAGGCCGAGGGCGAGGGCAAGGCCGATCCGCTGGACGAGTTCGCGGCCAATCTCAACAAGGCAGCCGAGGAAGGGCGGGTCGATCCGCTGGTCGGTCGCGCCGAGGAGGTCGAGCGGACCATCCAGGTGCTGTGCCGCCGGCGCAAGAACAATCCGCTGTACGTCGGCGAGGCCGGGGTCGGCAAGACCGCGATCGCCGAGGGCCTGGCCCTGCGCATCGTCGAGGGCAAGGTGCCGGAGGTGCTCAAGGACGCGGTGATCTACGCGCTCGACCTCGGCGCCCTGGTCGCCGGGACCAAGTACCGGGGCGACTTCGAGAAGCGCCTGAAGGCGGTGCTGTCGCAGCTGAAGAAGCAGCCCGAGGCGATCCTCTTCATCGACGAGATCCACACCATCATCGGCGCCGGCTCGGCCAGCGGTGGGACCATGGACGCCAGCAACCTGATCAAGCCGGCGCTGGCGACCGGCGAGTTGCGCTGCATCGGATCGACCACGTTCCAGGAGTACCGCGGGATCTTCGAGAAGGACCGGGCGCTGGCGCGCCGGTTCCAGAAGGTCGACATCGTCGAGCCGACCGTCGGCGAGGCCTTCGAGATCCTCAAGGGCCTGCGCAAGCGCTACCAGGAGCACCACGACGTGCTCTACACCGACGACGCCCTGCAGGCGGCGGTGGACCTGTCGGTCAAGCACATCGGCGACCGCCTGCTGCCGGACAAGGCGATCGACGTGATCGACGAGGCCGGCGCCCGCCAGCGGCTGATGCCGGAGGAGGAGCGCCACAACCTGATCGACGTCGACGACATCGAGTTGATCGTCGCCAAGATGGCGCGGATCCCGGCCAAGCAGGTCAGCGCGACCGACAAGGACGTGCTGCGCAACCTGGAGCGCAACCTGAAGATGGTGATCTTCGGGCAGGATCCGGCGATCGAGACCCTGACCTCGGCGATCAAGCTGGCCCGTTCCGGGCTCGGCAATCCGGACAAGCCGATCGGCAACTTCCTGTTCGCCGGCCCGACCGGCGTCGGCAAGACCGAGGTGACCAAGCAGTTGGCCCTGCAACTGGGCATCGAGCTGGTGCGCTTCGACATGTCCGAGTACATGGAGGCGCATTCGGTGTCGCGGCTGATCGGCGCCCCCCCGGGCTATGTCGGCTTCGACCAGGGCGGGCTGCTGACCGAGAAGATCGTCAAGACCCCGCACTGCGTGCTGCTGCTGGACGAGATCGAGAAGGCGCACCCGGACATCTTCAACATCCTGCTGCAGGTCATGGACCGCGGGGTGCTGACCGATACCAACGGCCGCGAGGCGAACTTCAAGAACGTGATCGTGGTGATGACGACCAATGCCGGTGCCGCCCAGGCTTCGCGCCGCAGCATCGGCTTCACCCGTCAGGACCATTCCACCGACGCGATGGAGGTCATCCGCAAGAGTTTCAGCCCGGAGTTCCGCAACCGCCTGGACGCGGTCGTGCAGTTCCAGGCGCTGGAGATGGAGCACATCCTGCGGGTGGTCGACAAGTTCCTGATCGAGCTGGAGACCCAGCTGCACGAGAAGCGGGTGACCCTGAGCGCGACGCCGAGCGCGCGCGACTGGCTGGCCCAGCACGGCTTCGATCCGCTGATGGGCGCACGCCCGATGACCCGGGTGATCCAGGACCGGATCAAGCGTCCGCTGGCCGACGAGCTGCTGTTCGGCAAGCTGGTCGAGGGCGGTCGGGTGACCATCGACGTGCGCGACGACGAGCTGGTCATCGATGTCCAGCCGGAACCGGAAAGGCTGCTGCCGGCGTCGGTCGTCTGAGCGACGGCCGCGCCCCCGGCGCGGTCTGGGGGCACGAAAAAGGCGGCCTTGGCCGCCTTTTTCAATCAATGAGTTACATGAATCACTTCATGCGGTAGGTGATGCGGCCCTTGGTCAGATCGTAGGGCGTCATTTCCACCTTCACGCGGTCCCCGGTCAGGATGCGGATGTAGTGCTTGCGCATGCGGCCGGAGATGTGGGCGATGATCTCGTGCCCGTTTTCGAGGCGCACACGGAACATGGTGTTCGGAAGGGTTTCCGATACCGTGCCCTCGAATTCGATCACGTCGTCTTTGGCCATGTGTTCCTTGGTGTTGCGGTGCAGGGGTTGTCGGGAGGGAAGCCGCTACAGACGGTCTTCCAGAAGCGACTGACAAGCCGCGCATTCTGCCATGCTCTTGGCGGCGGCGCAAAGAATACCTCGCTGCCGGCGAAGGGCCGGCCCCGGGACGGAGCCTCCGGCGCAGCGCTCAGGCCTTGGCCAGCGCCGCCGCCGGCAGGCAGCCGAAGCGATCGCGCCAGTGGCCGGCAGGTTCGGGCAGGGCGGTCAGGCGGGCGACTTCGGCGAGGAAGGCCGGGCGCGGCATCGCGACCGCGCCAAGGCCGAGCAGATGGTCGTTCTCGACCTGGGCGTCGAGCAGCGGCCAGCCCCACTCGCACAGCCGCCGCGCGAGTCCGGCCAGGGCCAGTTTGGAGCCGCCGGAGCGTGCGCTGAACATGCTCTCGCCGAAGAACATGCGCCCGACCGCGACGCCGTACAGGCCGCCGACCAGGCCATCTCCCCCGGTGGTGGCATCGACGACCTCGATCGAATGCGCGTGACCGGCCCGGTGCAGCTCGATGTAGGCGCGGATCATCGCGTCGGTGATCCAGGTGCCGTCCTGTCCGGCGCGGCGGATCCTGGCGCACTGGACGATCACCGCCTCGAAATCGTGGTCGGCCCGCACCACCAGGCTGGAGCGGCGCAGCCGACGCCGGAACCTGGACGACAGCCGTACGCCGTCGTTGCCGGTCCGGAACACTGCGCGTGGATCGGGCGACCACCACAGCAGCGGCTGGCCGTCGGAGTACCAGGGAAAGATGCCGTGGCGGTAGGCGTTGAGCAGGCGCGCGCAGGACAGGTCGCCGCCGATGGCGAGCAGTCCGTTGGGGTGCCGCAGCGCGGCTTCCGGCGCCGGGAACGGCGCCCGCGGATCGTCCGCCAGCAGCGCGGGGAGGGTGAGCGGGGTCGGCGCCATGGCCGGCATTGTGGCGCGAAGCCGGTCGCGCGTCAGGCGCCCGTCCGCCGGAATGGCGTGCGCCCGGCCAGGGTCCCGGCGTAGCCGCGGACCGCCTCGCCCTCCTGCCGGCACCACGCGCGCAGCGGCTCGCGGAACCGCGGGTCGGCGATCCAGTGGTGGCTGCGGGTGAGGGTGGGGAGGAAGCCGCGGGCGAGTTTGTGTTCGCCCTGGGCGCCGGGTTCGAACCGGGTCAGTCCCTCGCGCAGACAGTATTCGATGCCCTGGTAGTAGCAGGTCTCGAAATGCAGCCCGGGCGACTGCAGGCGGCTGCCCCAGTAGCGTCCGTACAGGGTGTCGCCACCGCGCAGGCACAGCGCGCCGGCGACCCGGCGCCCCTCGTGTTCGGCCAGGATCAGCACCAGCCGCCGCGGCAGGGTCGCGGCCAGGTGGCGCAGGAACGGCAGGGTCAGCGCCGGGTGGTTGCCGTACTCGGCGAAGGTCTGCAGGTAGAAACCGTGCATCGCGGCCAGATCGTCGTCGTCGACCTCGTCGCCGTGCACGACGCGGAAACCGATGCCGCTGCGGGCGACCCGCGCGCGTTCCTGGCGGATGTTCTTGCGGTGCTTGTGGTCGAACGCGGCCAGGAACGCACCGAAGTCGTCCCAGCCGGCGTCGTTGCGCCAGTGGTACTGCACGTCCAGGCGTGGCAGCCAGTCGCTGTCGAAGCTGGCGGTCTCGGCGGCGGCATGGAAGTTCACGTGCGCCGACGACAGACCGTCGCTGACGCAGGCGTCGACGATCGCATCGAGCAGGATGGCGCGGTCGCCGGCATCGGCGGCCAGCAGTCGCGGTCCGCTCACCGGCGAGTAGGGAATCGCGCACAGCCACTTGGGGAAGTAGTCCAGGCCGTGCCGCGCGTAGGCGTGGGCCCAGGCGTGGTCGAACACGAACTCGCCGTGGGAGTTGTCCTTCAGGTAGCCCGGTGCCGCCGCGACCAGGACGCCATCGCGCCACAGGGTGAGGTGGTGCGGGGTCCAGCCCCAGTCGCCGCGGATGCAGCCGTGGCGCTCCAGGCCGGCGAGGAAGGCATGGGCCAGAAACGGGTTGCGGCCATCGTGCAGCGCGTCCCATGCCGGGGCCCCGACGGCATCGAGGCCGGAGAGCCAGCGGATCTCGACGCTCATCGTTCGTCGACGACGTCGGACGGGGCCTGCAGCAGCGCCGGCCGGCCGGCGGCGCGCACCGCTTCCAGGTCCGGGACGAAGTCCAGCGTCGCTTGCGCCCGCGCCAATGCCTCGCGGGCGTGCCGCCGCAGCGGCGCCTGGAAGCGCGCGTCGCCGAGGTCGTCCAGTGCCGCCAGCGCCTTCTGCAGGCGGATGCCGATCTCGCGCATGCCGGCACCGTCGCGAGCGATCGGGGGGAACACGTCGTCGAACATGTCCTCCTCGCGCAGCGCTGGGACGAACACGCGCGGGTAGGCGATCTCGATCTCGTCCTCGCGGTTCGCGCGCCCCTGCGACCAGCCCGACAACAAGCGCACGGCGGTGCCGATCACGTCGATCGCGGTGCCGGGGTCGTTGATGCCCGGGGACAGCGCCCGCACCGCGACCTCGGTCAGTACCACCAGGCCGTAGCGCGGGTCGTGCTCGAAGGTACGGGCGTCGCCGACGATGAAGGCGTCACGGATGCGCGCGGCCTGCTCCTGGTCGAGCGTCGTCGCCGCCACGGTCGCCAGCGCCCGTCCCGGAACCGCGAAGGTGCCGGGCAGGGCCTGCAGGTGGATGTCGAAGCCGCCATCGCGGGTGACCCGGTCCAACTGCTCGATGTCGATGTACTCGACGTAGCCGACCTGTCCGGACTCGACAGCAGTGCCGTCCTCCGGCGGCGGCCGGTATGGGGCTCCGCCCAGCCAGGGATTGCGCGCACGGTGCTGCATCGCGCGCCGGGTCGCGTCCTCGACCAGGTTGATGGTCTCGCCCATGCGCCCGAAGCGGGACAACTGCTCGATCCAGCGCAGCAGGGTGACCGTGATCAGGACGATCACCGCGATCGTCGCCGCCAGCAGCAGGACCCGGCCGCTGTCGCCGTAGATGCCGGCGCTGAGCGCGATCAGGCCGACGATCGAATACAGGAAGGCGCCAATGAAGGTCGCCAGCGAGGCCTGCGCGGTGGTGTCCTCGATCAGCAGCCGTGCCGCGCGCGGAGTGGCCGTGGTCGACGCGGTACCGTAGGCCGACACCATCGTCGCCAGCGAGAACGTGGTCACCGCCAGCATCGAGGTGGCGAGAATGCCGAGGATGTTGCCGACGGAACCGGCGCCGATCGAGCCGGCCAGGCCGTGCGGAATCAACGGCTGGGCGACCGCGCCCAGCAGCGCGGTGACGATGCCCAGCGCGCCGTACAGCGACGCCCGGAACCACATCCGCCGCTTCAGCCTGGAGAACAGGAACCGCCACTTCTCGGTGATCGCCACGCAATCCCCCTTCGGAGCATCCGCATCAGTATGACCGGCGGCGGGTGAGGGCGGTCTTCAGTCCGGTTCCTCGCCGCCACCGGGCCGCCAGGATCAGGGCCGCAGGTGCAGTACGTCGATGACCGGCGGGTTGAACAGCCGCATCGGCAGGCCGACCTCGCCGACGCCGGCGGTGACGAAGGTCCGCACCGTGCCCTGCGGCGTCTCGAACAGACGCTCGCCGCGGTCGAAGCCGTAGGCGCTGGGAATCACCCGCGGGTACAGCCACGGGATCCGGATCTGGCCGCCGTGGGTGTGTCCGGCCAGGACCAGGGCGGCGTCGCCAGGCGCCAGTTCGACCGCGCTGTCGGGGTTGTGCGCGAGCACCAGGGTTGGACGGTCCGTGGCCGGTGCCGCCTTCAGGAAGCCGGGGTCGTCCTTGCCGGCCCAGCGGTCGCCCAGGCCGGCCAGGCGCGTGCCGCCGGGGCCGGGCAGGATCCGGCCCTCGATCACCTCGACGCCGTGCGCGGCCAGCGCCGCGCGCAGTTCGGCGTCGATGTCCGGTCCCGGCGCCTGCTGGTCGTGATTGCCGAGCACCGCGTAGACCGGTACCCGCACCGCCGCCAGCGGCGCGAACATCTCCCGCAGCGAGGCACCATCGGGCTCGTAGGTCAGGTCGCCGGCGATCAGCACCGCGTCCACCGGCAGGGCATTGAGCCGCCCGACCACGCTTTCCAGGTAACCGCGCCGTTTGTAGACGCCCAGGTGGATGTCGCTGACCAGGGCCAGCGAGGTCCGCACTCCAGTCCCGGCCAGGGTGGTTTCGCGCACCACCAGCAACTGCGGCTCGACGAAACGCGCCCACACGAACACCAGCAGCGCGGCGGTGGCGGCGCCCGCGAGCAGCCGCCACTGTCGGCGGCGCAGGCGCCACAGCAGCCAGGCCAGGACCGGAAGCGCCAGGTAACTGCCGAGGAACAGCGCCTGTTTGATCTGCAGCTTGTCCATGCCGCGGGCTCAGCCTGACCGGATCACTTCTCCAGGAAGCGTTCCGCGTCCAGCGCCGCCATGCAGCCGAAGCCGGCCGAGGTGATCGCCTGGCGGTAGACCTGGTCGGCGACATCGCCGGCGGCGAACACACCCGGCACGCTGGTCGCGGTCGCCTCGCCGGCGAGGCCGGTCTTGATGGTGATGTAGCCGTTGTTCATCGCCAGCTGGCCCTCGAACAGGCCGGTGTTGGGGGTGTGGCCGATCGCCACGAACAGGCCGTGGATGTCCAGCTCGCGGGTCGAGTCGTCCTGCACCGACTTCACCCGCAGCCCGGTGACCCCGGCGTCGTTGCCCAGCACCTCGTCGACCACGTGGTGCCAGACCGGCTCGATCTTGCCGGCCTCGATCTTGGCGAACAGCTTGTCCTGCATGATCTTCTCCGCGCGCAGGGTGTCGCGGCGGTGGACCAGATAGACCTTGCGGGCGATGTTGGACAGGTACAGCGCCTCCTCGACCGCGGTGTTGCCGCCGCCGATCACCGCCACGTCCTGGTCCTTGTAGAAGAAGCCGTCGCAGGTCGCGCAGGCGGACACGCCGCGGCCCTTGAACGCCTCCTCGGACTCCAGCCCCAGGTACTTGGCGGTCGCGCCGGTGGAGATGATCAGCGCGTCGCAGGTGTACTCGCCGTTGTCGCCGACCAGCTTGAACGGCCGCTCGGACAGGTCGGCGGTGTGGATGTGGTCGAACACCACCTCGGTGTCGAAGCGCTCGGCATGCGCCTGCATCCGCGCCATCAGGTCCGGGCCCATCAGTCCGTGGGCGTCGCCCGGCCAGTTGTCGACCTCGGTGGTGGTCATCAGCTGGCCGCCCATCTGCAGGCCGGTGATCATCACCGGCTTGAGGTTGGCGCGGGCCGCGTAGACGGCGGAGGTCCAGCCGGCGGGACCGGAGCCGAGGATGACGAGGCGGGCGTGCTTGGGAGGGGTCATGGGTATAATCGCAGCCTGTTGTGGCGCGCATCCGCGCGCGTGGAGTCGGGTGTCGAACCGGTGTCCAACCGTGGGTATCGAATCGTGTCTTCGGACGACGCGGCACCGGGGATACGCGCGGCGCCGGTCGAGGTTCAATAGCTTGGAGGCGGCGTGTCGGCAAAACAAGGCGGCCGACGCGACGCTGGGTTCCATGCGACGGGCGCGTCGCCGGCGACGGAACGGCACGATGGGTGCGTGGCCCGGCGAGGGGGCGAGGCGAGGGCGCGCACGGACCGCGGATGTGTCCGGGTGCGGCCGGGGTTCGCGCGAGGGCATATCGGCGTGGCGAGCTCGCGGGATCGCCCCGGCATCCGCGCCGCACCCACCCGAGGCAGTGATTTTGCTGTATCTTCAACGACTAACGGAACCTAGCTGAGGCAGAACATCACGGTGGCGTCCGCGGCAAGCACAAGCAGAAAGAAGTCCCAATCCGCCGATCCCAAGCGCGCGCCGCCGTCGCCGCGCCGGCAGCGGCTGATGCGCGACATCGCCCTGATCCTGATCGCGCCGTTCCTGCTGTACCTCCTGGTCAGTCTGTTCACCTATTCGCCCGACGACCCGAGCTGGTCGCAGTCGGGCAGCGTCACCGCGCCGCTGCACAACGCCGGCGGCCAGGTCGGCGCCTGGATCGCCGACGTGCTGCTGTACCTGACCGGCTATGTCGCCTTCCTGCTGCCGCTGGTGCTGGGCCTGCTGGCCTGGATCGCCTTGTTCGGGATGGACAGCGACGGCGACGGCCAGGCCGACCTCGGTCCGGCCCTGCGCCTGGTCGGCATCGTCGGCTTCCTGGTGTCCTCGACCGGCTTCCTGCATCTGCGCCTGGGCGTGGCCGAGAACTTCTCCGCCGGCAGCGGCGGCATCCTCGGGCAGCTGGTCGGCAAGTCGCTCTACAGCGGTTTCGGTCCGGTCGGCGGCAACCTGTTCCTGCTCGCCCTGATGCTGGTCTCGGTCACCCTCGCCACCGGCATCTCGTGGCTGGCGGTGATGGACCGGATCGGCCAGTGGGTGATGGCGCTGGGGCCGTTGGCCTCCCGGCTGTTCCGCGACGGCAGCAAGCAGGCCAGCCAGTGGCAGCAGACCCGGGCGATGCGCGAGGAGCGCGAGGAGGTCCGCAAGGTCGACAGCGAACTGCGCGCCAAGCGCGCGCCGGTCAGGATCGAGCCGCCGTCGGCACCGGTGGTGGAGAAGAGCGAACGCGCCAAGCGCGAGACCCAGATTCCGCTGTTCCACGCCGGCGACGGCTCCGGCATCCCGCCGCTGGCGCTGCTGGACGATCCCAAGCCGCAGCCCAAGGGCTACGACGAGCAGACCCTGGAGACGTTGTCGCGGCAGATCGAGTTCAAGCTCAAGGATTTCCGCATCGAGACCCAGGTGGTCGGCGCCTATCCGGGCCCGGTGATCACCCGCTTCGAGATCGAGCCGGCGCCGGGCGTGAAGGTCAGCCAGATCAGTTCGCTGGACAAGGACATCGCCCGCGGCCTGTCGGTGAAATCGGTACGCGTGGTCGACGTGATCCCGGGCAAGTCGGTGATCGGCCTGGAGATTCCGAACACCTCGCGGGAAATGATCTTCCTGTCCGAGCTGCTGCGCTCGAAGGAATACGACAAGGCCGCCAGCCCGCTGACCCTGGCGCTGGGCAAGGACATCGCCGGTCGTCCGACCGTCGCCGATCTGGCGCGGATGCCGCATCTGCTGGTCGCCGGCACCACCGGTTCGGGCAAGTCGGTCGCGGTCAACGCGATGGTGCTGAGCCTGCTCTACAAGGCGTCCTCGAAAGACCTGAAGATGCTGATGATCGACCCGAAGATGCTCGAGCTGAGCGTCTACGAGGGCATTCCGCATCTGCTGGCGCCGGTGGTCACCGACATGAAGGAGGCCGCCAACGGCCTGCGCTGGTGCGTGGCGGAAATGGAGCGCCGCTACAAGCTGATGAGCGCGGTCGGCGTGCGCAACCTGGCCGGCTTCAACAAGAAGGTCCGCGACGCCCAGGACGCCGGGCAGCCGATGGTCGACCCGCTGTTCAAGCCCAATCCGGAGATCGAGGAGGCGCCGCCGACGCTGGAGCCGCTGCCGTACATCGTCGTGTTCATCGACGAGTTCGCCGACATGATGATGATCGTCGGCAAGAAGGTCGAGGAGCTGATCGCGCGCCTGGCGCAGAAGGCCCGCGCCGCCGGCATCCACCTGATCCTGGCGACCCAGCGGCCGTCGGTCGATGTGATCACCGGCCTGATCAAGGCCAACGTGCCGACCCGGATCGCGTTCCAGGTGTCGAGCAAGATCGACTCGCGCACGATCCTCGACCAGTCCGGCGCCGAGACCCTGCTCGGCAACGGCGACATGCTGTACCTGCCGCCGGGCACCGCGATGCCCGAGCGCGTGCACGGCGCCTTCGTCTCCGACGAGGAGGTGCACCGCGTGGTCGAGCACCTGAAGGAGGCCGGCGGCGGTCCGGACTACATCGCGGGCGTGCTCGACGAGGTGCAGACCCTGGGCGACGGTTCGGTCGTCGGCGCCACCGGCCTGCCCGAGAGCGGCGGAGGCGGCGACGAGTCCGATCCGCTCTACGACCAGGCCGTGCAGATCGTCACCGAGACCCGGCGCGCATCGATTTCCGGCGTGCAGCGGCGGTTGAAGATCGGCTACAACCGGGCCGCCCGCCTGGTCGAGGCGATGGAGGCCGCCGGCGTGGTCAGCGCGCCCGAGCACAACGGCGACCGCACCGTGCTGGCACCGCCGCCGCCGCGCGACTGATGCCGGTCCGGATCCGGGCTCGAAACCGCCGCTGGCGGTTCGCATGGGTGGCATGGCTGATGGCCGCCGCCGCCCAGGCCGCCGATCCCGCCAGCCCGGCCGCGCCCGGTCGCGAGCCGCCCCTGATCGAACAGCAGCGCCCGCCGA
Source organism: Marilutibacter maris (assembly GCF_006546735.2). Taxonomy (GTDB): domain Bacteria; phylum Pseudomonadota; class Gammaproteobacteria; order Xanthomonadales; family Xanthomonadaceae; genus Marilutibacter; species Marilutibacter maris. Next base: position 11,551 of record NZ_VICD02000284.1, read on the forward strand.
TCCTCGACGTGTCGATCCCACCGGAGCGACGCGCCGACCTGTCGAGCTGCGGCGAGGCTTCCAGCGCGTGGCTGGACGAGGTGGCCCGGACCTGCTGGCCGGTGCTGCAGGCCGTCCAGCGCTATACCCTGGCCGAGTTCGCGGCCTACGAGGCCATCAATGCGCGGCGCCAGGAACGCGCCGACGCGTCGGCGCTGAAGTCCGAAGCGCTGGAGCGGTTCGAGGCGCTCTTCGAGGCGGTCGGCGAGCCGCGCTGGCCGCTGCAGAAGTTCCTGCTGATCAAGACGCTCGCGGAAGAGGCGCTGCTGCACGAGGCCTTCGGCGACTACCCGCGGGCATTGCGGGCCAACGCGCGGTTGATCGCACTGGCGGAGCGCGCCACCGATGACAGGGGCGCGATGGAGTTCCGGCTGGCAGCGGCCTATCAGAGGCACTGCGAGTACCTGCTGGCGCTGTCGCGAAGGCAGGAGGCCCGGGCCGTGCATGCAAAGGCGTTGGCGCTGCTGGACACCCCGTACGGCTACAAGAACGCCTGGTTCGTGTCGAAGGTCAACAGCCTGATGGCCCTGGACGCGATCGCCGAGGGCGAGACCGATGCCGCGCTGGCGATCGTGGATCCGTACCTGGCGCGGGCGCGTGCGATGGAGGAGGGCATGCGGCTCGGGCTGAGCCGGCATATCGATCTCAAGCTGTACCTGCTGGCAAGGCAGGGCCAGGCCGGGGCGGTGCTGGCATTGCTGGACGAGCGTCTGGCCCGGGAACGGCACTCGCAGTGCATCCGCAGCGACCGCTTCTTCCCCTATGTGCTGGCGCCGCTGCGCGACGATCCGGCGGTGGCCGCGAAGCTGTCGGCGATCGCCTGCTCCGCGCGCGACCTGGCACGGATGGACGAGGTCGCCGCCAACGGGCTGCTCGACCCGGACGGCAAGGTGCTGTTGCCGCCCGAGCGGTCCCGCTGAGACGGCGCGCACGCGGTGCGGGGCGTGCCCGGGCCGCCGGTCCGATCGCTCGCACGGCCCTGGATCGACGGAGCGTCTGCATTCATCCTGAACTCGGCACACTCGCCGCAACGACTTTCCGAAGGATGTCCGCGATGCGTCTGACCCAACTGACCACCCTGATCGTCGCCCTGGCCACGCTGCTGTTCGTTTCCGGCGTCCATGCCGGTGCCCGCGAGGACATGGCGCGTTTCACCCAGGGCCTGAAGGGCCTGGACGGCGAATTCACCCAGAAGGTGTTCGACGCCAACGGCCGACTCAAGGAAACCTCGACCGGCAAGGTCGCGGTGTCGGCGCCGCGCCAGTTCCGCTGGGAATACCTGACCCCGTACCCGCAGCTGATCGTCGCCGACGGCAAGACGGTGTGGATCTACGATCCGGACCTGGAGCAGGTCAGCCGCCGGCCGCAGGGCGTCGAGGAGCAGAACAATCCGCTGGGCGCCCTGGTCGACCCGGCCCGGCTCGACGCCCAGTTCGTGGTCACCGAGGCCGGCCAGTCCGACGGACTGAGCTGGCTGACGCTGGCGCCGAAGGACGGCAGCGAGGCCAGCTTCAGTTCGGCGCGGCTGGGCTTCCGCGGCGGCGCGCTGGCGCGGATGAACATCGTCGACACGCTCGGTCAGCGCACCGAGATCGAGTTCAGCCCCTGGACCCGCAATCCGGGCTTCGTCAAGGGCACCTTCGACTACACGCCGCCGGAAGGCGTGGACGTGATCGGCGAGGGCTGAGCCGACGCCTCCCTGCAGGAGCGGCGTGAGCCGCGATCGGGCGTTCATGGGAAGGCTTGTCGCGGCTTGCGCCGCTGCTGCGGAAGAGCCGTGGCCGGCGCTACCGGCACGCAGTGGTGCCGCCTCGTCCCGATTTCCCACCGAGCCGGTCTCGCCCTGGCGGACGCCCGATTGGTATCGTGGGCGTCCCCAACGTCATCCGCGCCCCGAACCTTGTCACGCCGTGCTTCGCAATCGCCGCCTGAAACGCCGGACCTGCTGGGTCCCGGTGCCGAGTCGTCTTTGTCGCCAGCGACAGGCGAGGCGACGATAGAGCCGTCCGCAAGCGCGTCGCTCCGCCCGCTGGCCGAGCGCATGCGTCCGGCCAGCATCGACGAGATGGTCGGCCAGCGTCGCCTGCTGGCCGAAGGCACGGCGCTGCGCCGCGCCATCGAGGGCGGGCACGTCCATTCGATGGTGCTGTGGGGGCCGCCGGGCTGCGGCAAGACCACGCTCGCCCTGCTGCTGGCCAAGTACGCCGATGCCGAGTTCCGCGCGATCTCGGCGGTGCTGTCGGGGCTGCCGGAAGTGCGCAAGGTGCTGGCCGAGGCCGAGCACCGCTTCGTCAACGGCCGCCGCACGGTGCTGTTCGTCGACGAGGTCCACCGCTTCAACAAGGTCCAGCAGGACGCGTTCCTGCCGCATATCGAGCGCGGCACGATCCTGTTCGTCGGCGCGACCACCGAGAACCCCTCGTTCGAGCTGAATTCCGCGTTGCTGTCGCGCTGTCGCGTGCATGTGCTGGAAGCGGTGTCGGCCGAGGACATCGCCGTCGCCCTGCGGCACGCCCTGGACGACGAGGGGCGCGGCCTGGGCACGCAGGCGGTCGAGGTCGACGATGCCTGCCTGGACCAGATCGCCCGCGCCGCCGACGGCGATGTGCGCCGCGCCCTGACCCTGCTGGAGATCGCCGCCGAGCTGGCGGCCGAGGAGGGCGGCCGGATCACCGAGGCGACCCTGATGCAGGTGCTGGCCGACCGCACCCGCCGCTTCGACAAGGGCGGCGAGCAGTTCTACGACCAGATCTCGGCGCTGCACAAGTCGGTGCGCAGCTCCAATCCCGACGCCGCGCTGTACTGGCTGGCGCGGATGCTCGACGGCGGTTGCGACCCGGTCTACCTCGCACGCCGGCTGACCCGGATGGCGGTCGAGGACATCGGCCTGGCCGATCCACGCGCCTTGCAGATGGCCACCGACGCCTGGGATACCTACGAGCGCCTGGGCAGCCCCGAGGGCGATCTGGCATTGGCGCAGGTCGCGATCTATCTGGCCAGCACCGCCAAGTCCAATGCCGCCTATGCGGCGTTCAAGGCGGCGCGCGCCGACGTGCGCGAGTTCGGCACCCAGGACGTGCCGATGCACCTGCGCAACGCGCCGACCAAACTGATGAAGTCGCTGGGCTACTCGAAGGGCTACCAGTACGATCACGATGCCGAGGGCGGCATTGCGCTGGACCAGACCGGCTTTCCCGATGCGATGGGCGAGCGGGTCTACTACCGACCGGTCGAGCGCGGCATGGAGATCAAGCTCGGCGAGAAGCTCGGACGCCTGCGCGAGAAGCGCGAACGGGCCCGGCGCGAAGCCGGCGAGCGTGGGGACTGACCGGGGGCGCGATGTCGATTCCGCTTTGGTGGCAACAACTGCTGGTGGTGATGTGCGGCGGCGCGCTGGGCGCGGCCGGGCGCTACTGGCTGGGCGGCGTGCTGCTGCGGCACATGGGCAACGGATTCCCGTGGGGCACCTTCGCCGCCAATCTGATCGGCTCGTTCGCCGCCGGTTTCCTCGCCATCTGGCTGGAAGGGCGCGGCCCGGCCGGCCTGTACTGGAAGGCGTTCCTGATCGTCGGCGTGCTGGGCGCGCTGACCACCTATTCGGCGCTGATGCTCGACTGCCTGCTGTACGCGCGCTCCGAGCGCACGCCGCTGATGTTCCTGTACCTCGGCCTGACCCTGGCCTGCGGCCTGTTCCTGGTCTGGAGCGGCGCCCGGGTCGCGATGATGGTCAGGGGGTGAGCGCGGGGATGAGCGGGAACGGTCGGCCGGCGGCGTTCAGCACGGCCCGACTTCCTGCCACTCGTTGCCCTCCTTGCGGTAAGCGCGTCCGTCGATGCACTTGCCGCCGGACTGCTGCAGCGCCTGGCGTTCGCGTTGCGCCTGTTCGCGCATGACGCGTTCGCGTTCCGCGGCTTCGATCCGTTTGCGCCGGATCTCGTTCAGCGCGGCCTCGCGCTGATCCTTGGACAGGGGCCGGTCGTCGGTCGCCGGCGCGGTTGCCGGTGCCGGCGTCGTCGTCTGCGGGGCACGTGCCGCGTCGCGATCGGCGCAGCCTCCGATCAGCGGCAGGACCACCGCGATCGTCGTGATCCAGGCGCTGGCGCGAAGACCTCGCGTCGGCATGCTTGTCTGATCCATCGTGTACTCGCAGGCGGCGAACTCCCGGCAATGGTAATCTGAAGCCGAGCGCCCCCGCAGCGCCTGGGGCGCCCGGCCTTGTTCCTCTGTGACCGCGATCAAGGCCCGGATCCGGTATCGGACCGCAAACGCGGCGCGCTGGAGGAAAACCTCTTGCACGACGATCGTCAGCCAAGGGTTCCACTGAAGTCCGAAGGGCTCGGCCCGTTCTCGGTGGCGGCGCTGATCGTTGTCCTGGTGATACTCGCCGCACTGGGCGCGCTGCCCGGGCCGGTCGCGTGGGAGCTGATCGGGCACTAGTCGCGCGCCGGCGCCGAGCGGCGTATCCGCTCCATGCTCAGGCGATCTCCCTCAGCCATGCCAGCAGCTTCGCCTCGGGGCTGCCGTCCGACGGCGGCGCCGGTGACAGCAGGCAGTAGCGCGTACCGTCCTCGACGAAGCCCAGCGGCGCGGTCAGCACGCCGCTGTCGAGATCGTCGCGCACCAGGTGCCACGGACCGATCGCGACCCCGAGCCCGGCGACCGCCGCCTGCAGGCTGAAGTAGAAGTGCTCGAACTGTTGTTCCGATGCCGGCGGCAGTGCGCATCCGGTTGCCGTCGCCCACGCGTCCCAGGCCGATGGCCGCGTGCGCGTATGCAGCCGCGGGGCATGCGCCTGCAGGGCGGGGGAGGCGTGTGCGCCTGCGAGCCAGTCCCCGGCCCGATCCGGGCGGCAGACCGGGCCGGTACGCTCCTCGAACAGGTGCTCGGCGTGGTAGTGGGGCGGCCACGGGAAGTCGGCGCGCCGGATCGCCAGGTCGACGCCGTCGTCGAAGGAGAACGGGCCGCCGCCGGCGACCAGATGGAAATCCAGTTGCGGGTGTCGGGCGGTGAAATCGGGCCAGCGCGGAATCAGCCAGCGCATCAACAGGGTCGGTTCGCACGACAGCACCCGCCGTGTCGATCGACGGGCGCCGGCGCGCAACTCGGCGGTGGCCTGGCGAATCACCGCCAGTCCCTCGGAAGTGGCGCGCGCCAGCCGGCGCCCGGCATCGGTCAGGAACACCCGCCGGTTGCGGCGCTGGAACAGGGCCACCCCCAGATCGTCCTCCAGCAGCCGCACGGCACGGCTGATCGCGCCGTGGGTCAGGTGCAGGGCTTCGGCGGCCTGGCTGAAGTTCTCCAGTCGCGCCGCGGCCTCGAAACAGCGCAGGGCCTGGAGAGAGGGCAGGCGCCGGTCCGCTTTATGTGAGTACTCATCACCGATGTCGTCAGTAAACATCGCTATTGTCCGGGCGCCTATGTCAATAGATTGAGTGAGTATCGCAGACATCCAGAAGCACCGGGCATGACCGAACTGATAGCTGTAATCACGATAACCCTGATCGCCGTGATCAGTCCGGGGCCCGATTTCGCGATGGTCTCGCGCAACAGCCTGATGCTGTCGCGCCGCGTCGGCGTGCTGACCGCACTGGGCATCGGCCTGGGGGTGCTGGTCCATGTCGGCTACACGATGCTGGGCGTGGGGCTGTTGATCCGGCAGTCGCGCTGGATGTTCGACACGATCAAGCTGCTCGGCGCCGCCTACCTGATCTATCTGGGCGTCAGGATGCTGCTCGCGCGGCCGCGGCAGGCCCAGGGCGTCGCGCCCGCGGTGGCATTGTCGGATATGGCGGCACTGCGGACCGGCTTCCTGACCAATGTGCTCAACCCCAAGACCACGATCTTCATCGTCAGCCTGTTCATGCAGGTCGTGCAGCCGCAAACACCGGTCGCGATCCAGCTCGGCTACGGCGCCCTCATTTCCCTGGCGCACGTCGCCTGGTTCGGCCTGGTCGCGCTGTGCTTCTCCGCCGGCACGGTGCGCGGCCGGCTGCTGGCGGTCAGCCACTGGATCGATCGCCTATTCGGAGGGCTGCTGGTCGGGTTCGGCCTGTTGCTGGCCCGGGGACAGCGCTAGGGCGGGGCGGGTAGTCTCGCGCAGGTCGCCCGCGCGATCATTGGCACAAGACCGAAGAAGCCAAGCAAAGCGACCCATTTGCCAAGCCTGACGCGGCTACGGCCGTCGTTGCCTGCTTCGACTTTGGCCGGAGCAGGGTGGGACGTGCTCGAATCGATGAGCTCAGGTCAGGTGTTCGCAACGGAAAAGGGTGTGCGCCCATCGCTGCCTCGGCTGACCACGGGGCCACCGCATCCGTGTGTAACCGGTCGACCCTCCGCAACGAACTCCGCCCATGCATGGGTGGATCGGCTGCCTCGTGCTCCGCCGTCTTGATCCTTCCGACCTCCACCATGCGCCCCTGAAGTCATAACGACCACCTATTCGGGAGTGAATCCATGAGTGCCATTACCAACTCAAGCAACCGCGTCGCGTCGCGCAGGTCGAAGAAATCCGGCCGTCGTGTCTCCGGGCTTGTCGCCCTCGGCTTCGTTGTCGCCGTTGCGGTCATGCAGCCGGGCGTCGCCAAGGTCGCAGCATCGAAAGGCATGGTGTTCTCGTTGAGCAACGCGCCGTGGGGCAACAGCGTTCTGGTGTTCCGGCGCAACCAGGACGGTAGCCTGGAGCCAGGCAGGCCGGTCTTCACCGGCGGCAAAGGCACCGGTGACGGTCTCGGCAATCAGGGCGCGCTCGCGCTCAGCGATTCCGGCAAATGGCTGCTGGCCGTGAATCCGGGCAGCGACAGCATCACGGTGTTCCTGGTGACGGGCGAGAGGATCCTGCGCCGGGAAGTGCAGCCCTCGCTGGGCGAGCAGCCGATCAGCGTGACCATCGAGAACGACCTGGTGTACGTGCTCAACGCCGGCAGCGACGCCATCCAGGGGTTCCGGCTGGATGCCTGGGGACGATTGACGCCGATCGCGCACTCGCGCCGCAAGCTGAGCGGGAATGGCGTCGGCGCCGCCCAGGTATCGTTCAACCGCGACGGCGACCTGCTGGCGGTCACCGAGAAAGCCACGAACCGGGTGGTGACCTTCGAGGTGGACGGCGACGGCCGGCCCGGCGAAGCCAATGTGTACGACTCGCCGGCACCGACCCCGTTCGGATTTGCGTTTGGCCGTCGCGACCAGATGCTGGTCTCCGAGGCGGCGGGCGGCGCAACCGGCGCCAGCACCCTGTCTTCCTGGCAGCTTGCCGGCGACGGCAGCGCCAGTCTGATCAGTGCCGCCGTACCGAGTCAGCAGAGTGCCGCCTGCTGGGTGGCAGTCTCCCGCGACGGTCATCTGGCATACGTCACCAATACCCGGAGCGACAACGTGTCGACCTATGCCGTCGCCGACAACGGCAGCGTCGGCCTGGCCGAAGCGGCCGCCGGACAGACCGGATCGGGCAGCGCGCCCACCGACATCGCCCTGGACCGGAACAATCGCTTTCTCTACACCCTCAACCCCGGTAACGGAACCATCAGCGCCTTCTCGGTGGACGAGACCGGCGTGCTGCAGCTGGTCGAGCACCAGGTGGTGAACGCCGGAAGCGGCCGCGTCACCGGCCTGGTCGCCCGCTAGGCCGATTCTCCAAACATGTGAGGCGCCGATGGTGCCGCCTGCCGAGGGCAGGGCAGTTTGCAGGATGCGGGGACGAGGTTGCCCCGCATCCTGCCTGCCCTTGCTGATTGCAGCGCCTCAGCTTCGCGCCCGGGGCGGCTTCGATATGGGGTGGGGCGAACTTGGCTTGGGGCGGGTGGGTGATTAGGCACCGTTATCGGGGGGTAAGAGCGACCTGCTCTTGACTCAGCCCTCACTACGCGGTTACGCGGAGTTTGGGGCCCAGGTCTTGCCGGCAAGACCAACTGCCGAGTGGTTCGAGGCGCCAGTCTGTCGACTGGGTTCCAAACAGGGCAGTGAAGCGGCAATCGAGTTCGCCCGGTCGAGGAACTATGGATGGGCGAGTGATAAGGCATGGGTCGCGAACGGCGGGGGGCTCAACGGTGAGACCGAAAAGTGCATACTCCCTCACGTGTCAGCTGATCCTGGGGGGGATCCATGGCCGATCTGACATCGAGAGAGGGGCGTTGCGACGGATTGCTGGAGTCCGCGGCAGGAAAGGTACCAGAGTACGATCACGACCGGATCTCGGTCCACGACCTGATAGAGCTGGGTATTAGTGCTGCGGCTCCGTCATCGGCGACCTCCGTACTGGCCTGCGCCGCCCAAATCGCAGGACGGGCGGCCGTGTCGCCCACGACAGACTCTGAAACTCCGGTGGTCGCTCAAAAAAATGTGGCCGACCCGACAGCTGGTGACGTCTTCCCGTTCGAAGTGCTCGATCTCTACGAAGAAGACAGTCGGCCGACCCCGGAAGACCATCTGGAGCAGCTCTGGTACCTGGAAGTACCCGAAGCGGGCGACGAGGAGGTTGTTCGTGAGGTTTCAAAAACAGGCGTCTCATCCGACGAGCGTGCGATGCAGCTCGCGCTGGAATTTCTGCAGGAAGAGGGGCTGTACTCGGAACGTCACCTCGACCTGCTGGCCGACATCATCCGGCAGCGTGGCTGGAGCAGCGTACAGCACCAGATCCGTGGACTCGTCCTGGCCGGATATGACATTGCGCAGATCTATAGTATGTTCCAGCTCACCGATGCATGGCTACACTGTGTCGAAAGTGACACGCTCGCACCCGAGCGCTGGCATGGCGGCACGCGCCTGACCTGGCTTGAGGCGGCGCAGTTGTTGGACTTCCAAGGACACGACGCGGAACTCGAACAGATCGCGGACTTCCTGTCTTCGGAGCAGGAGGTCTGGCACGAACTGCGTCGGGATTCGGGCCAGCTCGCCACGTTCAAGAACTATCTGTTCAAGTACCGCCTGTCGCCGCGAACCCAGGTGAGTGATGGTATCTGGCAGAGCAATCTGGATCCGGATGACACGCGATCATTCGACGGGACGCGGAACTATCTTTACTCGTCGTGCTGGTGGGACGAACCCATCGATGGCGGCGCGCGCGACGTCAGGCAGATGTTTGGTGCAATCTGTGATCCGGCCCGGATCGCGGATTGGCTGTCACCCGATACGGAGGAGCTGTATTGATGGGAGATCCGCTGATCCCGGCCAACGGCGCCTGGGTGCTGCCCTCCGGGTCGCCGGATCGCCCACTTCCGGGCGTTGTGCAGGCTGTCCATAGATCTCCGAAGGGGGTGTCGCTCACGGTGACGTGGACAGCCACCGGAGCCAGCGAACTGATTCCGTTGCATGCCGTTAAATGCGGCCTGCGACCCGGTTACGTGGTCCTGCATGTCCCCGCATCCACCTTCGAAAAGTCGTTGGGTTACGGAGTGGTGGAGTCCCTCCGCACGCTCGGGAAGCGGACCCAGGCCTTGGTCGATTTCGTGGCTGAGGGGAACCGCATCTGGGTACCGTGGCAGCGTCTGCGGTTCATCAAGGACGCGCGTTTCCGTTTTCGCACGGGGGACCAGGGCGGTCCGGATGCGGCCGAACGCTTCCGCTTGCGCAGTCTCGCCCATGCCCTCGCGCTCTGGAACGAGAACACTGGTGCCCTCTCGCATTTCGATATCGATCCTCTGCCGCACCAGATCCATCTGGTCCATCACATCCTCGGCTCCGGAAACCTTAACTGGCTGATCGCTGACGATGTCGGCCTCGGCAAGACCATCGAAGCCGGCCTCCTGATCGCGGCGCTGCGCCAGCGCGGTATCGCGCGCCGCATTCTCCTCGTCGTTCCGGCGGGCCTGACCCGCCAGTGGCAGGAGGACCTCAAGTACAAGTTTGGCCTCGACGACTTCCGGATCTATGGTTCCGACTTCACCATCAGCGACTCCTCCCACTGGAAGCTGTACGATCGCGTCATTACCTCCCTCGACAAAGCCAAGGGTGAAGGACACCTGCCCAAGCTGATGGAAGCCGAGGACTGGGATCTGGTCATATTCGACGAGGCCCATCGCTTGAGCCGCCGGCAGTACGGCAAGAAGTTCGAGAAGAGCGATCGCTTCAGGCTGGCCGAGGCGCTGCGCGAGAAGACCCGCAACGTCGTGATGCTCACCGCCACGCCACACCAGGGCAATCAGAGCCAGTTCCAGGCCTTGCTTGAACTGCTACGCCCGGAGTTGAGCGGCCAGTTCAAAATGCTGGACGTGGACCCCAGCGTGCTGGCGAAGATGGTGTTCCGCAACCGGAAGTCCGACGTTACCGACATCGACGGCAACTTCGTATTCCATGGCCAGACGTCAAGGATGGTACAGGTGGATTCCAGCCCAGAACTAAGGGAACTGGAAGCGCAACTACGAGCCTATCTGAAACTTGGGTACCAGGCTGCCGAACGGGCGGGCCGACGGCGCGGAAGCGCCATTGGCTTCGTGATGACGGTCTACCGCAAGCTTGCGGCCTCCTCGATCCGCACCCTGCAACTGGCCCTGGCACGCCGCCTGTCCAGGCTGACGTCAGACGCGGCATCTGTCCGCTTCCTTGAAGATCTCGGGGACGAGCGGTTCGAGGGCGAATACGAAGAGGCCAGGGTCGGGATCGACGAGGCGCGGGAGGAGTTCTTCTCCGGCGAGGCTGGAAGGCTCAAGACCCTGATCGAGGAGTGCCACGTCGCCTGCGAGGAAGACGACAAGATGAACGCCTTCCTCGACCGGGTGATCGCGCCCATCACCCGCGACAACAGCGGCGAGCGCGTCCTGGTGTTCACCGAGTACCGAGGCACACAGGACTATATCGTCGAGCAGCTCTCCGCTCGCTATGGTGCCGACAAGGTGGACGTCATCAATGGCAGCATGGATGTCGATGAACGCCGCGCCGCCATCGCCAGGTTCGAGGACACGGGGCAGTTCCTGGTCTCCACCGAAGCCGGCGGCGAGGGCCTGAACCTGCACCGGCGCTGCCACATGCTCGTCAACTACGATTTGCCGTGGAATCCAATGCGGCTGGCCCAGCGGATCGGCCGCCTGTACCGCTACGGGCAACAGCACCACGTGGTGGCGATCAACCTACAGGGCGTAGCCTCTGCCGACGACCAGGTCGTCAGCAACATGTATGCCCGGCTGCAGCAGGTCGCCGCGGACATGGCCGGCGTCGACCAGACATCCTCCGAGAACCTCGTCAGCGACATCGTCGGCGAGCTGGCTAGCCTGCTGGACGTGGAGGAGATCCTGGAGCAGGCGGCAACGGCCGGCGTGCGTCGCACCGAGGAAAGCATCGAGGAAGCGATGCGACGGGCCCGGGAAACTGCGGAGCTGCAGCGCGACCTGTTCCAGCATGCGGTCAGCTATGACGCTGACGAGCTGCGGGGGGGCTTCCGCGTCGGCGTGCTGCACCTTAAGGCATTCGTGTTTGGCATGGTGACATTGCTGGGGGGATCAATCCACCAGAGCAAGCGCTTCCCCGGCGTGGCTTGGCGAATCGAAGTGCCGGCGGATGCCCGGCTCCCCAGGCTCGGCCGCGAGGGCCGGGTTACGTTCACCCGGGAGCTGCGGCACCAGGCGACCGAAACGGAGGTGCTCGATCTCGACCATCCATTCGTCCAGGATCTGCTGTCCCGTGCACGAAGCTATGATTTCCAGGGGCTGACCGCCGGAACCACGCTGTCGGGGTTTGGCCACCTGGTTACAGCCATGTTGCGCTGGCAGGACGAGCGCGGCCAGCGACTGCGGCAGGAGTTCCTGGCGGTGGGCGTGGACGGCGAGGGCCAGCTGCACGCTAACCCGCAGGGGGTGGAGTCCTGGTTCCTTGAGCCGATGGACACCGACCGTTGGCCCGTCGAGCGTGACGCGACCCGGGAAGTTCACGACAATATCGAGCGATTCATCGACAACCAGCTTGCCCGCAAATCCAACGCTAGCCTGCACCCGGAGAACCGGGAGTGGCTCGGCGCCGCCTGGTGTCGGGAGCCAGCGGTAGGCGAGGGCGCCGGAGCACCATGATCACAGGCACCAGCAAGACCCAGGTCGACAACATCTGGAACGCGTTTTGGAGTGGCGGCATCTCCAATCCCATGGAGGTCATCGAGCAGATGATCTACCTGCTGTTCATCAAGCCCGTCGACGAGCTGCAGACGGTCAAGGAGAAAAAGGCCAATCGCACGAAGCAGCCGATCGAGGATCCCGTCTTCAACAGCCGGGCGGCAGAAGACGGTACGGACCTATTGTGGATCGCAGCGTTCACAGACTAAGCGACACGGACTCAGTGCATAATTTCGCATAATGCATAGGGCGTGTTGCCGTTCAGGTTCGCCGCCACCGTCGCTTTAGCCGGGGCAGGGAACACCATCAGGGCGACGACCGCGATCG
>NZ_VICD02000285.1 GCF_006546735.2 Marilutibacter maris
CGCCGCATCGGCCCTGGCCTGCACCGGCGACGGTGCCCAGTCCAGCATCCCGGCGCGCGACGAGGTCGAGGCCTTTCTCGCCGCCGCGCCGGCCGCGGACGCCGGACGCGTCGCCGCGCTCAGGGCGCGCTGCGGCCTGGCCTGATCTCCCCGACTCCCGAGCACAACGATGATCGACCCCTACGACAGCGAATATCCGGAAACCGGGCCCGAATCCGGTGACGCGGACGTACGCACCGAGTACAAGTTCTCCCACGTCACCACCGGGCGCTACCTGCCGACCCCGGGCAAGGCGCCGGAATGGCCGTTCGCCGACATCGGCGAATGGATGATCGACCCCGGCGCCAGCGCCGGGGACTGGCTGCGGGAGCTGCGCGACTGGCGCCGCGAACACCTGGTGCGGATCGGCTACAGCGACCACAACTATCGGCATCCCGACCTGCAATGGGCGCAGCGCAATTTCGTGCACGCGCAAATGATGGTGGAGGACCGCTACTTCTACGACCCCGAGCAGGGTTGCTACACGGTCGACCGCTACCTCGACGATCTGCAGGCGCGCTTCGGCGGCATCGACTCGGTGCTGATCTGGTACGTCTACCCGAACATCGGCATCGACGACCGCAACCAGTTCGACCTCGCCGCCGACATGCCCGGCGGCCTGCAGGGGCTGCGCGAAGCGGTGGACGCCTTCCATCGCCGCGGGGTCAGGGTATTCCTGCCGGCCAAGCCCTGGGACCACGGCACCCGCGATCCCGGCGTCAGCCACTGGGATGGCCTGGCCGAGGTGGTCGAGGCGGTCGGCGCCGACGGCATCAACGGCGACACCTTCAACGGCGTACCGCGTGCGTTCTTCGACGCCTGTCAGGCGCGCGGCCGCACGGTCGTGCTGCAACCCGAATCGACGATCAGCTCGGAAGAGCAGCTGATCTGGAACGTGCAGAGCTGGGGCAAGAAGGCGCCCGACCGGACCGTGCCGCCGGTCGCCAAGTGGAAGTGGCTGGAGCCGCGCCACATGATCAACTACGAGAACCGGTGGGGCCGCAACCGCAACCACGATCTGCAGTACTGCTTCTTCAACGGCATCGGTTACAACGCCTGGGAGAACATCTGGGGCATCTGGAACCAGTTCACCCCGCGCGATGCCGAGAGCCTGCGCCGGATCGCCGCGATCTACCGCCGCTTCCCCGACACCGTGGTCAGCCGCGACTGGGCGCCCTACCAGGCCACCCGCCAGGCCGGCGTGTTCGCCAGCCGCTTCCCGACCGCGCGGCGCACGCTGTGGACCCTGGTCAATCGCAACGAGTACGAGATGGAAGGCGAGCAGCTGGCGATCACGCATGTCGACGGCACCCGCTACTACGACGTCTGGAACGGCCGCCTGCTGGCGCCGCGGATCGAGAACGGACAGGCCCTGATCGAGCTGCCGCTGGAGGCGCGCGGCTTCGGTGCGCTGCTGGCGGTCCCCGGGACCGTCGATGACCCCGGTCTCGACGCCTTCCTCGCCGAGACCGCGCAGCGCGCGCGGACGCCGCTGCACGCGTTCGGCAGCGGCTGGAAACCGGCGTTGCAACAACCGCTCGAGATCGCGCCGACCGCGCCCGTGGCCGAGCCGCCGGCCGGCATGGTCGCGATTCCCGGCACCGAGTTCGACTTCAAGGTCCAGGGCATCGAGATCGAGGGCTTCACCTGGGCCGGCCTCGACGTGCAGTACCCGTGGGAAAACTGCCCGCGCCGCCATCACCGGCGGCGGATGCGGATCGCCCCCTTCCACATCGACCGTCATCCGGTCACCAATGCCGCGTTCAAGGCCTTTCTCGACGCCAGTGGCTACCGGCCGCGCGACGCCCACAATTTCCTGCGCCACTGGCGCGACGGCGCGCCGCGACCGGGCTGGGAAAACCGGCCGGTGACCTGGGTGTCGCTGGAGGACGCCCGCGCCTACGCCGTCTGGGCCGGCAAGCGCCTGCCGCACGAATGGGAGTGGCAGTACGCGGCCCAGGGCGGCGACGGGCGGCTCTACCCCTGGGGCAACGACTGGGACGACAGCCGGGTCCCGGCCGCCAATCGCGGGCGCCGGCTGCGGGCGCCGGACCCGGTCGGCGCGCATCCGCAGGGCGCCAGCCCGTTCGGCGTCGAGGACCTGGTCGGCAACGTCTGGCAATGGACCGACGAATACCACGACGCGCATACCCGCGCCGCGGTCCTGCGCGGCGGCTCCAGCTACCGGCCGCAGACCTCGCACTGGTACTTTCCCCAGGCCCACCGGCTCGACCAGCACGGCAAGTACCTGCTGATGGCGCCGTGCAAGGATCGCGCCGGCACGATCGGCTTCCGCTGCGTGGTGGACGCGCAATGAGCGCGGACACGACAACGATGGAGGCAATGGCGCTGACCCCGTTGCCGGCCGCGGCGACGCGTCTGGACGGGCTGCTCGGACAGGCGCTGGAGGCGAACCGTCGCGGTCGCCTGAGCCGCTTCATCACCGGCCCCGACAGCCCCGCGATCGCGATCTTCGCGCCCGAGCGCTGCTGCGACAACGAGGAGGGCGACTGGTACGGCGAGCATGCCGGCAAATGGCTGGTCGCCGCCGCCCGCGCCGCCGCCCGCAGCGGCGATCAGGCGCTGCGGGAACGGGTGCTGGCCGTTGCCGACCATCTGCTGACACGACAGGACGAGGACGGCTACCTGGGCAACTACGCGCCGGCGCGCCGCTTCACCGTGCCGCAACCGCCGAAACCGGAGAGCTGGAACGGCGAACCCGCGCTGCGCACCTGGGACATCTGGACCCACAGCTATCTGGTGCTGGGCCTGCTCGAAGTCCACCGCCAGTTCGGCGACGACCGCCACCTGCTCGCGGCGCGCCGGATCGGCGACCTGTGCCACCGGACCTTCGTCGAGCGCGGCCTGGACATCACCCGCGTCGGCAATCACCACGGGATGTCGGCGACGGTGCTGATCGACCCGGTGGTCGAGCTGTATTTCGCCAGCGGCGAGCGCCGCTATCTGGAGCTGGCCGAAGCCCTGCTGGCCCAGGCCGAGGCGCAGCCGCGACTGGCGCTGCTGAGCCGCCTCGCCGAGGGCGCCGACGCGTCCGAGATCGCCACCGGCAAGGCCTACCAGCTGTGCTGGAACCTGGTCGGGGTCGCCAAGCTGGCGCGCGCCAGCGGTCGCGATGAACTGCGGCAGGCGGTCGAACGGCTGTGGACCAACATCCGCGACCACCATCTGAGCCTGGGCGGCGGACCGTTCGGCGGCATCGCCCATCGCTCGCGCGAGGTGTTCAATCCCGGCTTCGTGTTCGACCCCACCGCCTATGTCGAGACCTGCTCGGTGCTGGCCTGGGTGCAACTGAGCCGCGAGCTGCTGCTGCAGACCGGCGAAGCCCGCTATGCCGCGGAGATCGAGCGCAGCGCCTACAACGACCTGCTCGGTGCGCAGGCCGAGAACGGCGAGGACTGGTGCTACTACTCCTTCGCCAACGGCCCGCGCGTGCACACCCGCTACTGGCGCTGCTGCAAGTCCAGCGGCGCGATGGCGATCGAGGAACTGCAGACGCTGGCCTGGAGCCGCGACGGCGACGCCCTGGTGCTGAATCTGCTCGGCCCCGGCCGCGCGGAGATCGCCTGCGAGGACGGCGCCCTGCGGGTCGCGGTCACCGGCGACTATCCGCTGCAGGGCCATCTGCAACTGCACATCGAAGCGGCCCCCGCGAACCCGGCGGGCCTGCGCTGGCGGATTCCCGACTGGGCCGGCGAGCGGACCGTCAGGCTCAATGGCGACGTCGTCGAGACCGTGGACATGCGCGGCTACGCCGGCCTGGTCCGCCGCTGGCGCGCCGGCGACGTGATCGAGCTTGAAATGGCGATGGCGCCGACCCTGCATCGACGCCGCTATCGCAACATCCAGGAGTCGCGGGCGCCGGACGGCTCGCCGGTGCGGCAGCAGGTACTGCGCCGCGACTACGTCGCGCTGACCCGTGGACCACTGGTCTACGCGACCGGGCTGATCGACGGCTACAAGAACACCGAGAGCGTGCTGCTGCCCGAGCCGGCGCAGTCCGCGCTATCCGAAGCCCCGGCCGGGCGCGACGGCCGCGTGTCGTTGCGACTGGCACCGTTGCATCGGGCAGCGATCGAGTTCCATCCGTACTTCGATCTGGGCGGGCGCGTCGACGGCGGCTGGCGGCTGACCTGGCTGGAGCTGGCGCCGGCGGCGCTGCCTCCCTACGAGGACGACATCGGTGCGATGTAGCGGACGCGCGCATTTTCTGATGCGAGAAGATAGGGCTTCTGGCTGGAAGGCCTCGGAACCGCCCGGCACACTGGGACCGCTCCGCAAGTCCAACGCCAGGGAGGCACGCTCCGCATGACCGACGCCGCGCCATCACCGTTCGATTTCCCGCGCCAGGGGGCGGCCGGCCCGCTGACCGGGATCAAGGTCCTGGACCTGAGCGCCTACATCGCCGGTCCCTACGGCTGCACGCTGTTGGCCGACCAGGGTGCGCGGGTGCTGAAGATCGAACCGCCCAGCGGCGACAACCTGCGTCGTTATCCGTCCACCCTGGACGCCGAGAGCCGCGCCTTCGTCGGCGTCAACCGCTCCAAGCGCGGTCTGGTGCTGGATCTGAAGGACGAGGGCGACCACGCCCGCCTGTTGCGCCTGGTGCGCGAGGCCGACGTGCTGGTCCACAACTTCCGTCCCGGCGTGCCCGAACGCCTGCGCATCGACTTTGCCCGTCTCGCGGCGCTGAATCCGCGGCTGATCTACTGCGCGGTGACCGGCTACGGCGAGACAGGGCCGATGAGGGACAAGGCCGGCTACGACCAGGTCCTGCAGACCATGACCGGCATGTGCACCGAGCAGGGCAAGCCCGGCGGTCCCCCGGAAATCCTGTACGGCTCGGTGGTCGACTACTACGCCGCGGCATTGCTGGCCGGCGGCGTGTCCTCGGCGCTGTACGAGCGCGAGCGCAGCGGCGAAGGCCAGTACGTCGGCGTCTCGCTGCTGCGCAGCGCACTGGCGATGCAGTCGGCGCGGATGGTCCTGGTCGACGGCGAGCCGCGCCGGATCAGCCGCGACATGCGCTCCGGCGGCATCACCGGCCTGCATCCGACCCGCGAGGGCCATCTCTACCTGTCCGCCAACACGCCGCATTTCTGGCGCGCGTTGTGCGAGCTGACCGGCCTGCCCGCGCTGGCCGACGACCCGCGCTACGACAGCGTGCGCAAGCGCGCCGAGCACGCCGCCGAACTGATCCCGCGATTGCACACCGCGCTGTCCGCGCGTTCCGCGCTGGAGTGGGAGGCGCTGTTCGGCGAACGCGTGCCTTGCGCGGCCTCGCGCCGGGTCGACGAGATGTTCGACCACCCGCAGGTGGAGAGCGAGCAACTGCTGGCGACGATGACCCATCCCACCCTCGGCCGTTACACCGGCGTCGCCCGCACCATCAAGTTCGGCCGCACCCCGGGCCCGGAGCCGTTCGCGGCGCCGATACTGGGCCAGGACGACCCGACATGGCGACGCCCGTCACGCACCGGAGATCCGGCATAGCAACGCGCGTCACGCAAGCGCGAACAGACGCTTGACACACCCGCGTCATCCCCGCTCCCTAGCCTCGACCGATCCGATCGAGCCGTTGGGGAGAGATGGCGATGAAATGGCAGGCCCTCATTGTGGGAGCCGCGCTTGCGGCCTTGTCCGGAGCCGCGCCGGCCGGCTCGTACCTGCGCGTGGTGTCCTGGAACACCCTGCACGCGGGCTGGAACAACCACACCAACTGGGACGGCTATGCGGCCCAGGCATGGGAGCGGTACGGCTCCAGCGCTTCGTCCACCAACGGCGTCGATGTCATCTTCGCCCAGGAAGTCATGTACGCCGATGCCGCCGCCGGCATCGCGTCGGCACTGACCGCCCGCAGCGGCGTCGCCTGGGACTACCGGGTCACCGCGGCGATCGGCCGCAGCAGCTACAAGGAACGCTACGCGGTGTTCTTCCGCCCGGACCGCGTCCAGCTGCTGTCGGAATACGTGTGGAACGACAGCGACGACCGGTTCGCGCGCGAACCGCAGATCGTCAAGCTGCGCCATGTCCAGACCGGGGCCGACTACACCTTCATCAACTGGCACACGGTGTTCGGCACCACCGCCGAGCGGCAGGCGGAGATACAGCACATCGCCGACGTGTTCGAGGCTGTCCAGGACGGCAGCGGCAGCGACCAGGACGTGATCCTGGTCGGCGACCACAACCGCGACGCGACCTCGGCGTGGTGGGCCGGCCTGGCGGGGCTGTCGCCGGCGGTCGGCCACCAGGTCAACGAATACACCACGATCAACACCAGCTGCGCCTATGCCAGTCGCTACGATCACTTCTGGTTCCAGGCCTCGTACGTGTCCGAGTACTCGGCCTCCGGCCGCGACTACATCGCCGACATGTGCGCGTTCCGCACCGGCGTGTCCGACCACGCACCGATCTATCTGAAGCTGTATTCCAGCTCCGACACCGACTGACGGCGCGCGGATGCCGACGAAACGCGCCTGGGCCGCGGGCACGGCGGGTCTGGTCGCGGTCGCCGTGCTCGCGGTGGCCGTCTGGCGTCTCGCCAGCGACGGCGGCGAGGTCGCCGTGCCCGCAGTTGCCGTGGGCGCCGTCACCAGCGGGGCGCCAGCGCGGACGGCGCCCGCGCCCACGGTGCCGCTGGAGGTGCTGCTACTGCCCGATGGCGACGTCGAGGCCATCCCCGGATCGGTGCGTATCGGGCTCGCCCAGGTGTCCGTCGACGATGCCTCGGCCGCCGCCCTCGGCGCGGAGGGAGTGGCCGAGGCCGCCGGCGCGACGCGCTATCAGGCACTGGCCACGGTCACACGTTGGGTACCGGCCGCGGCGCAGCGACTGGCCGACGGACGGGTCCGGGTCGGACCGCTGCGACTGCCGGCGGCCGATCGCTACCTGCTTCAGGCCCGGGGCGACGACGGGCTGCGCTTCTATTCAGCGGACTTCGGCGCCGGCGCGGTTCCAGCCACGCTCGCCCCCATGGTCGGCGCAGGCCTGCGGATCCAGGGCGTATCCGGGAACGCCGGGGTGCTGTTGCGACGGGTGGAAGGATCCGATCCGTCCCCGCCATGGCAACGACTCCAGGCCTGGTCCGCGCCGGAGTTGCTGGAAGCCTTCGACGAAACGCCGCTGGCGGTCGCGGACGGGCAGGTACTGGCGCCGTTCGCGCCCGGACCGGTCGATATCGTGCTCGAGGTCGACGGCATCGAGGCCGAGCGCCGCTCGCTGACCCTGCCCGCCGGCCGCGTCACCGGGCTGCGCTTCGATGCGATGAGCCAGGCGGTCGCCGCTGCGGTCTCGATCGAGCTGGAACTGGAGTTCGTCCGCCGCGGCAGCGCGACTCCGATACAAGGGTTGCGGGTGCAATGGCTCGGTGGCCGTGAGCCGCAGGAGCGGATCACCGACGCGAGCGGCCGCGTGCGCTTCACCGGTGTGGACCGTCAACGCGCCCAGCCGTTCAACCTGATCGCATCCACTCCCGCCGGAGGCCTGCCGGAGTGGCCCGAACTGCGGCCCCTGCGGATCGCGGAGGAAGCGCTGGCCGGGACCGGCGCGCGCGGCGAGCGTGTGCGCCACCGGGTCGAACTGGCGCCGCTGCAATGGCTGATTGCGCGCCTGCCGCCGCAACTGCATCAACGGCGACCGGACCGCAACTCGCCCTACCCGATCCACGTGCTGCAACGGCAGCACGGCGGCGGCTGGACCGACACCAGCGCCGACCATTTCATCCCGACCCCGGACGGGCTGGCGGTCTCGATCGCCGAGGCGGGCACCTACCGGCTCGCCTCGGCGCTGTCGCCCTGGCAAGTGCTGGAATCCTCGCCCGCCGGCTTCGGCGAACAGGAACGGCAGACGGTCGACGTTGCCGGCATCCGCGGCGCCGACGTGACGATGAGCGTGCGCCGCGATGGCAGGACGCTCGCCGGCGCGCCCGTGCAGGTCGTCGGTCCGCTCGGCGGTCTGCCGCCGGCGCGGCTGACGGCCGATGCCGGTGGCCGGGTTCGCTTGCCCTCGACGACGGTGCCCTGGGTCGAGGTGGAAGTGCCGGGCAGCGACCAGATCCGGGTGCTGCTGGACGGTCCGCGCGCACTGGCCGACTTCGGGACCGGGCGTTCGCAATGAACCGCCTTCGGGCATGACCATCCACATGGGTCAGACGGGCTGTCCGCGCTCCAGAATGGAACCATCATCGATGACGGAGTGTCCCCTGTGCGATTCGTATCCACCCGCTCCACCCTTGCCCTGGCGCTGGCGCTGGCCCTGGGCCTGGCCGCCTGCGGCCCCCAGAACGGCGGCACGCCGGCCGCGACCGATGCCCCGGCGGCCACCGCCGAACAGATCCAGGACGAATCGCGCCGACTCAACGAATGGTTCGATGCCCAGTACGAGGAGCAGCTCCGGTTCAGCCCGATCCAGCTGACCTTCCTCGGCCGCAAGGAACTCAACGACCAGATCGACGACCTGTCCGAGGCGGGCGCGCGCAAGCGGGTGGCCTGGATGGAAGCCTCGGTCAAGGAAATGGAGTCGACCTTCGACTACGACCGGCTCGACCCGGAAACCCGGCTGTCCTGGGACCTGTGGAAGCACCAGTACGAGGA
Organism: Marilutibacter maris; assembly: GCF_006546735.2. Taxonomy (GTDB): domain Bacteria; phylum Pseudomonadota; class Gammaproteobacteria; order Xanthomonadales; family Xanthomonadaceae; genus Marilutibacter; species Marilutibacter maris. The sequence continues at coordinate 8,649 of NZ_VICD02000285.1, forward strand.
CGCCCGCGACGGCCTGCCGTTCCTCGTCGACGGCTATCCGTTCGACCAGATGAACGGTGCGCAGAACATCCTGCCGATGTTCATGATCAACTTCCACAAGGTCGACGACGAGAGCGACTACCTCGCCTACGTCTCGCGCCTGCAGAAGAGCTCGACCGCGTTCGACCAGTTGCTGCAGATCGGCCGTACCGCCACCGCCCAGGGCATCCGTCCGCCGAAGTTCGCCTATGAAGGCGTGATCGACCAGTCGCGCAAGGTGATCACCGGCGCACCGTTCACCGACGGCGCCGACAGCGCGCTGTGGGCCGATGCCCAGGCCAAGGCCGACGCACTGGCCAAGGACGGCAAGGTCAGCGCCGAACGCGCCGCCGAGCTGAAGGAACAGGCGCGCCAGGCCCTGCTCGACTCGCTCAAGCCGGCCTACGAGCGGGTCATCGCCTTCGCCGAGGAGGAACTGCCCAAGGCGGCCGACGACGCCACCGGCGTCGGCACCACCCATCCCAACGGCAAGGCGTATTACGAGTACCAGCTCAGGCAGAACACCACCACCGCGATGAGCGCCGACGAGATCCACCAGCTCGGCCTGTCCGAAGTGGCGCGCCTGCGCGGCGAACTGGAAGCCCTGCAGGCGCAGATCGGCTTCGAGGGCGATCTGCAGGCCTTCTTCACGCACGTGCAGAACGACCCCAGCCGCCTGTTCCCGAACACCGATGCCGGACGCCAGGCCTATATCGACGAAGCCAGCGCCGACATCGACAACATCAAGCAGCACCTGCCCAAGTACTTCGGCCTGCTGCCCAAGGCCGACCTGGTGGTCAAGCGCGTGGAGCCCTTCCGCGAGCAGGACGGCGCCGCCCAGCACTACTACCCCGGCACGCCCGACGGCTCGCGTCCGGGCATCTACTACGCGCACCTGTCGGACATGAGCGCGATGCCCAAGACCGAGCTGGAGGTCATCGCCTACCACGAGGGCCTGCCCGGCCACCACATGCAGATCTCCATCGCCCAGGAACTGACCGGGATCCCGAAATTCCGTACCCAGTACGGCAGCACCGCCTATTCCGAAGGCTGGGGCCTGTACTCGGAATGGCTGGCCAAGGAGATGCCCGGCACCTACCAGGATCCGTACTCCGAGTACGGCCGGCTGATGTCCGAGATGTGGCGCGCGATCCGCCTGGTGGTCGACACCGGCCTGCACACCAAGGGCTGGACCGAGCAGCAGGCGATCGACTATTTCCGCGCCAACAGTTCGGTGCCCGACGCCGCGATCCGCTCCGAGATCCGCCGCTACCTGGTCAATCCCGGCCAGGCCACCGCCTACAAGATCGGCATGATCCGGATCCAGGAACTGCGCACCAAGGCCGAGGGCGAACTGGGCGAGGCCTTCGACATCCGCGGTTTCCACGATGCCGTGCTCGGCGGCGGCGCACTGCCGCTGGACATGCTGGAACAGCGTGTCGACCTGTGGATCGCCGGGCAGAAGCAGAAGACACAGGAAGCCGCATGATCCCCGGCTCCGGCTGGAAAGCGCTACGCCCGGCAGCCTTGCTGCTGCCGGGCATGCTGCTGGCCGGCGGCCTCGGCGCCGCGCCCGGCAACGGCTTCGACCTGCGCGTCCCCGAACCGCCGACCGCGGTCCGGGTCGAGGATCGCGCCGTGCTGGGCTACGAGCTGCATCTGACCAACTACGCCTCGCACCCGCTGGACCCGGTCCGGGTCGAGGTGCTGGCCGACGGTGAGGTCCTCGCCCGCTACGAGGGCGCGGCACTGGAAGCGCGGATCGACCGTTCCGGTCTGCAACGCGACGCGGAAGCCGGCGCGGCGATCGCGCCCGGCCGCCAGGGCATCGTCTTCATCGACATCGGCATCGACGCTGGCGATATGCCATCCGCCCTCGTCCACCGGGTCGCCTTCATCGGCACGGACGCCAGCGGGCCCCTGCAGGAGCGAACGCTGGAGGGCGGGTCCGCCGATGTCGCCACCGATATCGGCACGGCGCTGTCGCCGCCGCTGTCCGGCGGGCCCTGGGTCGCGATCAGCGACACCGGCTGGATGCGCGGCCACCGCCGGGTCGGCTACGCCCTGGGCGGACGCCTGCGCACGCCGGGGCGTTATGCGATCGACTGGGTGAAGCTGGATACCGAAGGCCGCCGACACCCGGCCGGCAGCATGCTGGCGAGCGATACCTACAGCCATGGCGAGGACGTCCTCGCGGTCGCCGACGGCACCGTGGTGAAACGGTTGGACGGCATCGCCGAACGGCAGCGGCTCGACGAGCGCCTGGACCGCGACCGCGCGCGCCGCGAAGGCAGCGGCAACACCCTGGTGCTCGACCTCGGCGACGGCCGTTTCGCCCATTACGCGCATCTGCGCCCGGACAGCATCGCCGTCGCCGAAGGCCAGCGCGTCGCGCGGGGCACGAAGGTCGCCGAGGTCGGTTTCAGCGGCAGCGCATCGGCCCCGCAACTGCACTTCGCCATCACCGACGGCGCCGAGGAACACGCCAGCGAAGGCCTGCCCTTCCATTTCGACCGTTTCACCCGCCTCGGCAGCTATGCCGACCCGGCACGCGCGGGCCATGCCCGCTGGGCCGATCCGGAGACGACAGCGCGATCGCGAGCCGGTGAGATGCCCGCGCGCGGGGCGGTGGCGCGGTTCTCCCAGGAGCCCGACAGGTAACGGTCAGCCGAGCCGCGACGATCACAGCGGGAACGCACCGAGTCGTTGCCCCTCCTCCGATCTGCGACCGGGGGAGAACGGGCTTTTCAGCGTTTTCCTAACGGAAATCCCGGCTGCGCGCGTCGATCCCGTCCAGCAATGCGTCGACGCATTGCATCCGCTCGACGATCAGGTGCTGGACGCCGTCGACGCGCTCCAGCCGTCCGTCGATCGCCAGCAGGCGGCTGTCGACCAGGACCCGGTGCTGGCGCTCGGCGACGTGGTGCCAGACCACCGCGTTGACCATGCCGTCCTCGTCCTCGAGGGTGACGAAGGTGACCCCGCTGGCGGTCTGCGGCCGCTGGCGCATGCGCACGATGCCGGCGAAGCGCACCCGGCGCCCGTGCGCGAGCGTGGCCAGCTCCGAGGAGCGCCGGAACCGGCGTGCGGCCAGCTGGCGGCGGATGAAGCTCATCGGGTGCCGGCCCAGGGTGGTGTCGGTGGTCGCGTAGTCGGCCTGCATGTCCTCGAACGCACTGGGCACCGGCAGCGACGGTGTCGGCTCGACCGTGGCCGGCACGCCGTCGAACAACGGCAGCGGCTTCTCCACCCCCGACACCTTCCAGCGCGCGCGATGGCGGTGCCCGGCCAGGCCCTTGAGCGCGGCCGCATCGGCCAGCAAGGCCAGGTGACGCGGGTCGAGACCGGCACGGCCAGCGAGGTCGGCGGCATCGATAAAGGAACGCTGCCCGCGTGCGGCGGTCAGCCGCTCGGCGGCATCCTGCCGGAAGCCGGCGATCATTCGCAGGCCCATGCGGATCGCGGGCTGTCCCGCGCCTTCGGGACGCATGGGCTCCAGCGTGCAATCCCAATGGCTGTAGCGCGCGTCCACCGGCAACACCCGGATGCCGTGCCGGCGCGCGTCCTGCAGGATCTGGTCGGGGGTGTAGAAGCCCAGCGGCATGCTGTTGATCAGGCTGGCGGCGAAGGCGGCCGGTTCGTGGCACTTGAGCCAGGCGCTGGCGTAGGCGATCAGGGCGAAGCTGGCCGAGTGGCTCTCCGGGAAGCCATAGCTGCCGAAGCCCTTGATCCGCTCGAACAACTGCTCGGCGTACTCGCGGCTGTAGCCGCGCTCGAGCATGCCGGCGGTCAGCCGCTCCTGGTGCGGCTCCAGTCCGCCGCGACGCTTCCAGGCCGCCATCGAGCGGCGCAGCTGGTCGGCCTCGCCGGGGGTGAAGCCGGCCGCGGTCACCGCCAGTTGCATCACCTGCTCCTGGAACAACGGCACTCCCAGGGTCCGCTCGAACACCCCCTGCAATTGCGGCGGATAGTCGATCGCCTCCTCGCCGCGGCGCCGGCGCAGATAGGGATGGACCATGTCGCCCTGGATCGGTCCGGGGCGGACGATCGCGACCTGGATCACCACGTCGTAGAAATCCTTCGGGCGCAGCCGCGGCAGCATCGACATCTGCGCGCGCGACTCGATCTGGAACACGCCGACGGTGTCGGCCCGCCCCATCATCGCGTAGGTCGGCTTGTCGTCGGCCGGGATCGTCGCCAGGGCCAGGTCGCGGCGCCCGGTATCGCGCAGCAGGTCCAGGCATTTGCGCACCGCGGTCAGCATCCCCAGCGCCAGGCAGTCGACCTTCATCAGCCCGAGCGTGTCCAGGTCGTCCTTGTCCCACTGGATCACGGTGCGCTCGTCCATCGCCGCGTTCTCGACCGGCACCAGGGTGTGCAGCGGATATTCGGAGATCACGAAGCCGCCCGGGTGCTGCGACAGGTGGCGCGGGAAGTCGATCAACTCGCCGGTCAGCGCGATCACCCGTTGCATCAGCGGCGTGTCCGGGTCGAAACCGCGTTCGCGCAGCGCCTCCGGCAACGGCGCGCTGCTGCTCCAGTGATGCAGGGTCGCGGCCAGTTCGTTGACCTGGTCCGGCGGCAGCCCCAGCGCCCGGGCCACGTCGCAGATCGCGCTGCGCCCCCGGTAACTGATCGCGACCGCGGTCAGCGCGGCGCGCTCGCGGCCGTAGCGCTGGAACACGTACTGCAGCACTTCCTCGCGGCGCTCGTGCTCGAAATCGATGTCGATGTCCGGCGGCTCGTTGCGCTCGCGCGAGACGAAGCGCTCGAACAGCAGATTCATCCGCGAGGGATCGAGTTCGGTCACTCCCAGCGCGAAGCACACCACCGAGTTCGCCGCCGAACCGCGACCCTGGCACAGGATCCCGCGTCCGCGCGCGAAGCGGACGATGTCGTGCACGGTCAGGAAATACGACTCGTAAGCCAGCTCGGCGATCAGCGACAGCTCATGCTCGATCAGCGCGCGGGCCTTGTCCGGCACCCCGTCCGGCCAGCGCGTTCGCGCGCCCTGCTCGGCCAGATGGCGCAGCCAGCTGGTCGGCGTATGCCCCTCCGGCACCAGCTCGCGCGGATAGGTATAGCGCAACTGGTCGAGGCTGAAACCGCAGCGGCGGGCGATGCGCACGCTTTCGGCCAGCAACGCGGGCGGATGGATCGCCGCCAGCGCGCGGCGTGTGCGCAGATGGCGCTCGCCGTTCGGGAACAGCCTCCATCCCGCCTCGGCCAGGGTGCAGTGATGGCGGATCGCGGTCAGGGTGTCCTGCAGCGCGCGGCGCCGGCGCACGTGCATGTGGACGTCGCCGGCGGCGACCATCGGCAGCCGGTGGCGCTCGGCCTGCCCGGCAAGCGCCTGCCGGCGCCGCTCATCGTCGGCGCCGCGATGCAGTTCGACCGCCAGCCACAGCCGCCGCGGGAACAGCCGCTTCAGCCATTCGATATCCTGATCCGGACTCGATCGCTCCTGGCACAGCAGGCACAGCAGACCGTCCATGCCGTCGTCGAAGTCCTCGCGCAGGCAGCGGTATTCGCCCTTCCTCGCCCGCCGCCGCGCCAGCGTGATCAGCCGGCACAGCCGCTGGTAACCGGCCAGGCTCTCGCACAGCAGGACCAGCGTCGGGCCGTCCTCGACCCGGAACTCGGCGCCGACGATCAGCGGTACCCCGGTCTCCTTCGACGCCTCATGGGCACGGACGATGCCGGCCAGCGAACATTCGTCGGTGATCGCCAATGCCGCATAGCCCTGCTCGCGGGCGCGCTCGAACAGCTCGGCCGCCGTCGAGGCGCCGCGCTGGAAGCTGAAGGCCGACAGACAGTGCAGCTCGGCGTAGTCCGGCAACGCGTCGACGGCATCCGGCGCGCTCATGCGAACCATCCGTGCAGCATGAACGGGCCGCGTTCGCCCGGCGCGGTGAAGGCCCAGGCACGCTGGCCTTCGCGGGTCTGCACCACGTAGTAGTCGCGGCGCACGTCGCCACCGTCCCACCAGCCCGACTCGATGCGCTCGGGCCCGGCCAGGATGCGCAGGCCGAAGCCGCGCAGCGGCACCGGCTGCGGCAACAACCAGGCCGGGCGCGGCGGCAGCGATGGCGGCAGCAGCGAATCCGGCGCCTGGCCCGACGCCCGCTCGGGCCGGTGCTCGGCCCGCACCGACAGGTCCTGTACCGCGGCGTCGCCGAGCCGCGCGCGCAGGCGTTCGCGCAACTGCTCCCACGGCAGCGCCTGCTGCGGGCGGGTGTCGAACAGGTCGCGCGCCAGTGGCACGAACGGCGGCAACTCCTCGGCGACCAGCACCATGCCGCGGGTGGCGGCCGGCAAACTCAGATGGTCGAGACGGCTGCGGGCCAGATCGAACAGCACCGCGGCCTCGCGCTCGGCGCTGAGCAGGCCCACGGCCAGCTCGCTGTCGGCATGACGCTCGTGCTCGAAGCGCAGCACGAAACGCTGCACGCCGCCGTCGCGCGAGGACAGGAACGCGGCCAGGTCGCCGACCAGGCGACGCAGCGGGAACAGCAGCGCGGTGCTGGACTCGACCTCGTACTCGAACTCGATCCGGGCCTCGAAGCGGTCCGGCGGCTGGAAGTAGCGCAGCGGCGGCGACTGCCGTCCGCGCATCGCGTCCAGTTGCGCGAGCACCTCCGGCGGAAAGCGTCGCACCAGGCTCTCGCGCGCCAGCGCGAACACCGCCCCCAGCGTGCGCAGGCCCGAGCGCGCCAGGGTCGCGACCACGTTGCGCGGCAGGCCGCTGCGTTCGACCGGCACCTGCGCCAGCGCGGTCTCGACCCGGCCTTCATCGACACCCAGGCCGTCATGGACATGGGCCAGCACATGCGCCGCATGCGGGTAAGGCGCGGCCACCAGCCGGTGACGAAAGCCCAGCGCCTCGAGCTCGCTGCGCAGGCGTCGCTCGATCGCCGGCCAGTCGCCGAACAGGGCGCGGCTGGCGCCGACCTCCAGCACCAGCGCGTGCGGGAAGTCCGTGCAGACCTGCGAACTGAAGCCGTAGGCCCAGGTCGCCAACAGGGTCCAGGCCTGGAGCTCCTGGCGCGGGTCGTGGGCCTGGATCGCGAACTCGCGGGTCAGCACCTGCGCGGCCGAGAGCAGCATGCCGCGACGCAGGCCAAGCCGGCGCGCGGCCGGACTGACCGCATGCAGGACGCGCCGCTGGGCCGGACCGCTCACCAGCGCCAGCGCGGCGTCGGGATCGCTCTGCTGGCGCAGGACCGCGTCCATCGCCAGTTGCGGCAAGAGCAGGCAGGCCCAACGCATCGCGGCTCACTGCGCCAGCGTCAGCGGTCGCGCCGGCACGACCCCGCCGCGACACTTGAGCACCCGCATCTGGCCGGCCTCGACCCGCAAGCGCAGCGGTGCCGGCGACGGATTGCGCGCCTGGCGCGCATCGCGGAACACGAAGCCCAGGCACTGCCCGCTCTCGGCGGCGACCTGCAACCGGCGCAGCGCCTTGTCGTCCGCCTTCTGCGGCCAACACAGCACCGCCGCACAGGCGGCCGAACGCAGGCACTGCTCGGCCGCCCACAGCGCATCGCGGGGCGCGGCCTGCACGACCTGCACGCGGCGCAGGTCGAGCCCGGCCCCGGCCCAGGCCGGCGCATGCGGCCGATACGGCGGCGCGATCAATACCACCCGCCCTCCGGCCGTGCTCAAACGGGCCAGCACGGGCCACAGCAGGGCCAGCTCGCCGACGCCATCGTCCGACATCAGGATCTCCGACAGTCCGGTCGCCGGCCAACCGCCGCTCGGCAGCGCCGCATCCAGCATGGGATGCCCGGTGGGCTGGGCCGATGCCGGCACCTCCACCGTGGCCTGTCCGCGCCAGACACGGCCGGAACCGAGCAGCGAATCGATGGCGACGACCGCCCCCATCACACGGCTCCGGAAGCCGGCAGGGACGCGCTATCAGGAGCTTGGGCAAGCGGCATGGAGACAGTCTCGCGGGCGGATGGCGCACAGCCTGAGACAGCTCATGGTATCTCAATTTAGTAGCAATGCTACTAACAATCTCGACCATTGGTCGGCTCGCGTACCTGGCGACCCCGACGCCGGAATGCGTGCCGCAGCGACCCGGCAAGCGTCCGGGCAGGCGCTCGGGACAAGCATCGGACAGAAAGCGACGGCCCCGGACAGGTGGCTCGCGGACGGGCATCGCATGCCTGGCGCCGGCCGCTCATGCTGCTGTGCGGAACCCGGCACTTGAGCATGCGGCCGGCTCATCGTCCGCCCCATACGAAAACAGCCCCGAACCGTCACCCAGGACAATTCGGAGCTGCTCGTTGGGCCATCGATGCGACCCGATAGTTTGGTGGGCGGTACAGGGTTCGAACCTGTGACCCCTACCATGTCAAAGCAACTAAGAGTTTTTTATTTTCAATCACTTAGTGCTAAAAACGTCTTTATTGGGCCCACCCTGGGCCATCGGAGACGTTGTGGCGCAGATCACCAAACGCGGCGAGTTGCAATGGCGGGCCCGGGTCCGCGTGAAAGGCTACCCCGAGCAGTCGCGCACCTTCATGTACAGGGAGGACGCCGACAGATGGGCCCGGGCCGTCGAGCGCGAGCTGGAGACCTCGGGCTTCGTCGATCGACGCGAGGCCGAGAAGACCTCGCTGCGGGCCGTGCTGGAGCGCTACCAGCGGGAGGTGACACCCGGCAAGAAGAGCGCCGAGATCGAGAAGGTCAAGATCCGAGTGTTGCTGCGCGACCCGGTGCTGCCCAACCTGAAGATGTCGGCGATCTCCAGTGCCGCCGTCGCCGCCTGGCGCGATCGGCGCCTAGCCGAAGTCAGCGCCGGGACCGTGATCCGCGAGCTGGGCATCCTGTCCGCCGCACTCAACCACGCACGCCGCGAATGGGGCATCCATGTCGAGAACCCCATCCGCTACGTCAAACGCCCACCGACGCCACGGTCCCGCGATCGCCGGCTGACCGCCGAGGAAGAGAGCTACCTGTTGGCCGCCCTGGAACAGGCGCCCAGGAAGCCCAACGGCACCTTCGGCAAGGGCGGCTCACGTAACCCATGGATCGCGCCGCTGATCCAGTTGGCCATCGAGACCGCGATGCGCCGTGGTGAATTGCTGGCGCTGGACTGGCGCCACGTCGACCTTCGCCGCCGCACGGCGCACCTGCCGGAAACCAAGAACGGGGACGCCAGGACGGTCCCACTGTCCTCCCGGGCCGTCGAGATCCTGAAGGACCTGCCGCGGGCGTTCTCCGGCAATGTCTTCCCGACCACGGCCATGGCCGTGAAGCTGGGATTCGCCCGCGCCATCAAGCGCGCCCAGGAAACGTACCTGCGGGATTGCCAGAAAGCGCGACGACCGCCCTCCCCCGGATTCCTGGAGGACGTCCACTTCCACGACCTGCGGCACGAGGCCGCCTCAAGAATGGCCGACAAGCTCGCCAACGTGCTCGAGCTCTCGGCCGTCACCGGCCACCGCGATTTGCGGATGTTGAAGCGCTACTACCACCCGCGGGCTGAGGATCTGGCTAAGAAGCTAGGATGATCGATCTACCGTCAAATTGGCGTTGTTCTAGCGCCTGAAGCTGGCACCTGAAAGCCAACGTGTGTCCGTGCTGTAGAGCCCTCTTTGGATTCCGATCAAACTGGGTTACCCGCGCCTCACTCACACAGCCGGCGCAGCAAACTGAATGAAGCGCTGGGGTGATGAGATGGTCAGCGATCGGGTGGCTCGGGAAACGGCAACGTAGAAGAGCTTCGCCTGCGCCTGCCGCTCGTTGCCAAAATGACTCGCGTCGGGAATCATGACATGATCGAATTCCAAGCCTTTCAATAGCAGCGGGGTCGACACAGTGCGCCTAGGCAGCCTGCGGCCTGAGTTACTGACCCGTTGGCGCACTCCGAGACTCGCTGATGCCATTGTCTCGGCGCGGCCTGCAGCAACTTCTGCTGCAGCCCGTTCGGCGTCGCGCCACAGCTCGTTGCGGTAGATCTTCCATCGCGGACGTTTACGGGCTAGCGCGAACATCCGCGCCACGGCCTCCGCACCATTGCCGATGCCCAGACCAGGCACCAAATCCCGCATTGCCTGATGGACGGCTGCGTCCTCTGGATCGGGTGGCTCCACAGGCTTCTTGTGGAAGCAGTCATTTATGAGGCCAGTGAAGGCTCGAAGCCGGCCAGTGCCATCAACAGCCCGGTCCCATGCGGACGCGAACTCGGAGAGTCGTCTCGCGGCAACTTCCTCAATCGCTTGGTAACCGCCATTCGCGGCCTTCGCCAAGCGATAGCAGATGGCCTTGTGGCAATGAATGGCGGCGAAGCTGCCTTCCTTTCCGTCGATGCCCTCGAATAGCGTTCCCATATCGAAGGCGTCGTCGGATTCGCGGTAGGTGATACGCGGATCTGCCAGATCGATCGTCTCGCCCCGCATCAGCTTCACACGGGTCTCGGCAATCCACTGCCCGAGCTCCGGATTCTTGCCAGCCCAGCGATGGGGCGATTCAAGCGTTCCGGCGAACGGAAAGATTGGGTGGATCTCGTTGTCCCAGCTCAGCGTCGCGCCGGCGAACTCGAAGATTCCCTGCATCGGATCACCGAAGATCAGGGTGGGCACGATGCCTGATAGCTCAGTCGCCAGTTGATGTTGCAGGCTATGGCAATCCTGATATTCGTCGATCAGGATCCGGTCATAGGACGCGGCGACGACGTCCCGAACAGCTTTGACCCCAAGCGCCCATATTGCGCCGCGGTAGAGTTGATCCCATTGATCTCCAGTCTGTGGCATCCCCTCGGGCGGTTGGGCTACGCCGGGGAAGGCATGGGCATAGCGCATGCACCAGCCGGCGATGGTATCGACTGCCACCCGGGCGCGCGGAACCCCGAGCCTCTTCAATCTCTCGCGGATTGCGTGCACCCCAGCATGCGTGTGCGTGAGGATCAAGGCGCGCTGCCCCAGCGCAGCGACGTTGGCGATGATCTCGGTCTTGCCGTGGCCGGCCGGCGCAACCACGGCAGCATTTCCCAACGCGAATAGATCGGTGGCGTCAGGCATACAGCCACGCCTCGACCTGAGCAAGCGCCGTCGCCAGTGGCGAGGCCGCATTCTCACTAGCTACGCGCCAAACTAGCGGCGCCAAGCCTCGACCGATACGCTGGTCTTTGAACCACTTCTTTCGGGCAGCTACTTCGGCAATGGCCTCCCGAAGCTGCGCGCCGTCAAGATGGGAAAAAAGCGTCCAGTCTCCGAAGTCGTCCCGGATCGTTTCGATGTCCAAGTCGTCGATCTTAATGACGAGGTTATTGTCGATGGCATCGGCTCCGCGCTCTTCGCGGGCGTACGTCAAAAGCTCTTGAACCAGCTCATCGCTAGCGGCCGAGAAGATTGCCTGTTCAGTGTTCAGTCCCCCACCATACTCGAAAACAGGGACGCCAGACGCTGCGAGTGCAGCCAAGTTCTCAGATGTCAGCAAGGTGTCGGAGTCTCGGTAGATAGCGGTCTCATAGCCGAGGCCCGTCAAAGCCAGAGCCATCGAGCAGGCTTGTTCCCCGTTGCCATCTGCAATGGCTGCGCCTAGTTGCTCGATGGGTCGATTGGCGTGGCGCGCTGGCCAACGCTCGCGCACGCCCAAGAGAAGCCCCAACTCAGTGTTGCCTTCAGACACGAGGATCCTGCGGGCAAACAATGCGCGGGGAGTGAAGCGCATCAGCGGCCGGATGGACTCAGGCGATCTCGGACGTGCAATGGTCGTCACTCTGCCAGGCCGTGCTGTTTGGACCACTCTCAGGCTATCCGCTCCGGCTTCGCCCAAAGCCAGATCCGAGTGCGTGGTCACCAGAATCTGACCCGTAGGATTGCCGGCTTCCAGGGCTTTGGCTTGATCGGCCCTGAGCTGGGCGATGGCGCCGATGATCCGATGTGGCTCGAGCCCGTGTTCGATCTCGTCGATTAGTACGATCGCGCCTTCCGATATGGCAGACTTCTGAATCGCCAGGGTGGCAAGCCGACGCGTGCCAAGCCCCGCTAGCCGCAACGGTACTCCGCCGTCATGCAAGGCGATCGACCCGGACGACAAGCCGGAGCGCCCCAGCTCCAGCCCGGGCTCATAAGCGCCCTCGACATAGGAGCCCAGTCCTTTGGCGAAGCCTTCGGCCAATGCAGCGGCATCGGCCAGCGATTCGATAGCGCCGAGGTTGGCGCTCGCGCGAGCCGCACGGTAGGCCTTTGCCAAGCGCGCCGCGGCTTCTTTTGTGTCGCCGGTCAGCCGAGCCAGCACCGACCCTTGTCCCCAAGCCAGATGCCGGGCGTCTTCTCCCGCAAGCCGAACCAAGCCGAAAAGCGCACGATCGCGATTCGATAGCGTGCGCGGTTCATCTATCCGCTCGCACACCAGCTCCCAGACAGGCTCCATGGTTGCATCAACGGTAAGGCGGACGGTCAGAACCGGCTCGTCATCCTCTTCCGGTTCGTCGCGTATCTCGTCGGCAGAGGTCCATCCGCGAATGTAGAGGCCTAGGCGCTCATCGGATTTCAACCCCTTGGACAACTCTCCGACGGTGGCCTCGATGATGATGGGGTTGGAGGTGTCGCAGGCCAGGAAGTCCGGTTCTGTGAACGAGAACCATCGGGAGGAGAGAGCCGCCTCGGCCGCGTCAAGCAGCGTAGACTTGCCAGAATCACCAGCTCCGATCAAACAGCAAAATGGGGAGCTAGGCTTCCAGTCCAGGGCGGAAATGCCTCGGAAGTTTGAGACTTTGAGCTGTCGAAGCTGCATGTTCTCTCCTAGATGTTCATGCCGACCTAAACTCGACGACTGAAGCCGATCTCAGCGTCACCCGGGCTTCAAGAGGCGGCGTTGAGTCGGCACTGCAGCGCCTTCTCGTATGCAGTCTCGAAGTGCGGGGCAAGCGGCCGATTCATCTCCTTGTGTTGCTCGATCACAATGCCCTTGTCCGAATCCCCCAAGCGCCCCTTGAAGATCAGCCACGAGAAGAGGTGAGGAGTCGTCTGCGTCAACGAGTGCCCCGATTCTTCGGCAAGTTTGCGGGCCTTCATGTCATCTGTGATGACGGCGTGTCCAATCTTCATGGCGAATGCGATGGACGACAGCTCGCCCTTGCCTAGGCGCTTACGGCTTTCAAGTATCTTGATGGCCTGCAGGTCGCCGATATCACACGAATGAGCGGCAAAGCCACCGCGTCCTTGCTCTTGGGAAAGTCGTCGCATGAGCTCTGTTTCGGCGGAGGTCGGTTCCCTTTTGCGGGGCTTCGTCAAGCACTCATAACGCACGAATCTGGTGATACAGAACTCGCATTGCGCCTCCTTGGCGGCTGCGTGCAGGCGGGCCGACGACAGCACGTTCCACACAGAGCACGTATCGGCGACGTTGACCAAATGAAACTTGGACGGATCAATGGCCATGGAGAGTCCGGCCATAGAGGCTTGCGAGCTCGGCCAGCTCACCATGACTGCATAGCAGCGCCTCGGCCAAGCGTCCAATACTAATTACCCCGGCACTGAACCCTTCAAAGCACAGGCCGACATAGTAGTCGGAGAGGCCCAGCTCCAAGAGGTGGGCTTTGCGCTGGCGCTGCGTGGAGTTGAGGCTTTCGGGTAACTCGGGGTCAACTTTTGCTTCACGCGGTACGCGGAGACTGCGAATCCGGTTGTAGACACTCGTATCAATCAGCTTGGCCTCTCTAAGCGCGATGGCGAGAGCAACGCAACTAACGCGCAGATCGTTGGCCCATCTCTGTGCTTCAGCGTCTGACCATAGAGCAGGATCAGGAAGCTGCGCCAAGAAAGCTGGCGGCATGAGGAAGCACGAGGCGAAGCGATTGGCTCGCAGCTCCAGCATGTCCGACCCGCTGGGGTGTTCAAAGCTGACGCTGGCTTCTTGCGCGGAATCGAAGATAGCGTGTGCCATCTCGTGCGCCGCGCTAAACCGCTGGCGATAGATGTCCTCGCTGTAGTTGACGAGAGCACACTTGCCCGCCGCGGGATGCATGATGAAGAGGCCAGAGATACTGGAGTTTCCAAGCTTACGCCGAAAAACATGCACGCCAACCTTCCGAAACTCGGCGTAGATATCGCGTGGCACCTCACGGTCGGAGTATCTCAGCGCAGCTCGGAGGCTGGATGCGGCGACTTCGCCATGTCTCTTAAAGAAATTGCCCGTAGGTGAAAAGGAGAAGGTCTTGAGGGGGCGGCCCAGCTCTCGCATCAAGAAGTCCTCTGTCTCGCACAAATAGAGGAAGTCTTGGACAGCACGGCGATCTTCCTTGGTGAAGTCATTTCCGTGCGCGCGATATAGCGTATCGGTCTGCTCGAACGGAGCCACTTTCTCATTCGATATGAAGAACTTGAAGTCGCAGCGGTAGTGATCCGCCAAGATGAGTACTTCATCACCCGATGGCTCGACTTGACCGGCTTCGATGGAAGTCAGTCGATCGGCGTCAATGCCAGTCGCAGACGCACATTCGACGACGGACTCTTTGAGTTGTCCTCGATACTTGGAAAACTTGGAGCCTAGGGTTTTCAGGTCGATAGACATTGCTCACCATGATATGCAGGATTCCGGATCTATGCAGGGGTCATGCGGACGAGGCCACCTGAACTTGCCCCCCTGAAACGGACGCCAGGACCTAACGATCAACCTAATTGGTATCCGCATACTGGCACCGAAGCGCCGTCTCGATCGCTGAGATCTCTTCTTGCGGACTAGCTGCCCCGTCCGGAATGGCGAGCCTCAAGTCTTGCAATGCCTTGAGCTGTCGCCACGCCTCGAAGTCGTGCCAAGGATTAAGACCCATGACGTTGCCGAGATCGGGGTCGGCATCGGTCGCCTGCTGGGCGATTCGGCCGAAGAGCGCGGCAGCCTCGTTGATATCCCAGCCTTCCACGTACAGCACCAACGCAGCGAACGCCAAGACGGCTGGCGCATGCGGATCACGCCCCCCACTTCTCGTAAAACGACGTAGGGGCTCGTAGTTCTGGCTGATAAAGGCCGCGAGCTGAACGGTGCTCAGGTACCGAGCGCGCAGGGGCGATGGATCGAACACGACCTCGCCCTGAAAGCGCCTTGCAAGGTTGGCCATGCGGTCTGCCGTCGCCCAGATCCGCAGTTCAGCGGCCACCAGCGTTTCGATATAGGAGTGGTTACGGGCGCGAAAGTGTTGCCGTGCGGCCTCACGCCAATCGAAGCCCGGGAGCCTGGCAATCTCAGGTGTCAGCGTAATCGGAGGCGGACCGTAAAATCCTCCAGCCTGCCGAAGAACATCCTCAAGCCAGGTCGGGAGTCTGGGATCGAGCGTCACCGTAAACGTAGAGGACGCCTTCTGAGCGAAAAACCACTCGCGCATGTCGCGAATCGTGCGCTGCGAGAACGAGTTGGTCTGGATGCCGGCACCCACCAACTGCCTCACTGCGCGGGTCAGACCAGTCTTTGCCGAACCGAATTCCACGAGGTTGTCTGGTACCGTGGTGCCGGTGACGCTTGGACGGGCGAAGTCGCACTGTGGGCGATGCGAGGGGTAACGGAAGCACGCCTGCCGCACGATCCGTTTGGAGCCCCGCGTGGAGACGCCTTCTCGCACCAAGTCTGCGCCTAACGTGAAGCACGACGGGCATTCCATGTCTTCGCGTATGATCTGCCGCCACGCGTCCGGAATACCCTCAGGACCCAGGTCAGTACTGTCGACACTGCTGGCCCGCGCCAGCCGACTGAGGACCTGTTCAACGTCCAGCTCCTCACCAGTCGCTTTTGAAAATGCAGTCAGCGGCACGTGTGAATCCTCCCAAAGCTCGATTGAGATTACCCGACACATTATCCCCTTGCCGAGGTGCGTGCGTCGGTGAGAACATTTCGTCGTTCCTGCTGGGGTCAGATCGAACCGTTGGCGTTGACAAGCTGATGCCTGCTCTTGACCGAAGCGGACGTCTACCCTCGTACAGGACCTGCCCTTGCGTTGGGCGCGTAAGGCCTAGCATGCTGCGGCAAACTACTGATATGAACCATGCTGTTACGG
>NZ_VICD02000286.1 GCF_006546735.2 Marilutibacter maris
AGGTTCATCCGGGGCTCCTGGGGTGCTGTTTGGGTCGCACCTACAGAATTCCGGGATCGCCCCGGATGAACAACCTACTGAAAGATCACACCTAGACCAGACACCCCGTAGGAGCGGCGTAAGCCGCGAGGGCCTTCCCATGAACCTCGCCGCGGCTACCGGGTCCCGGGTGCCTCCGGGCCGCCGAGACGGCCGGCCATTGCGGTGTCCAGCGCCGCGCGCAGGTCGGCGCGACGGATCGGGGCGTTCAACACCCAGACCTCGACCCCGTGTGCCGGCACCCGGGTGTTCAGAGTCCCGCCCTCGCCAACCTCCTGCGCCTCGCCCGCGATCGCCGCCTGCCAGCGGCCGGCCTGCAGCCAGCGGGCGATCTCGAAATCCGCCGGCGCATCGCCCTTGTTCAGCAGCACCAGGGCGATCTGGGCGAAGTCGCCGTCCTGCAGCACCCGGTAGAACGCGGCGCGGTCGCCGGCCATTTCCAGGTTCAGCTGCAGCCCGCGCTGCAGTGCCGGGGTCACCTCGCGCACCCGCGCGATCCGCCGCAGCGCATCGTGGATCGGGTGGCCGGCGGCGCCATCGATGCGGGCCTGGCCGAAGTAGTTGCGGTTGCCGGCATGCTCGGCGGCGCCACGCATGAAACCCACCTCCGAGCCCTGGTAGACCACCGGGATGCCGCGCGCGGTGAACAGGAAATTGTGCGCATCGATGAAACCGTTGTCGCCGGCGTCCATCCGCGGCATGTCGTGGTTGTCGTAGAAGGTCATCAGCTCGTACGGATTCGCGTACGGCCCGCCGCTCAGGTACAGGCGCTCGGCGATGCGTTCGTAGCCGGGCGCCGGCGCCCCGTCCGGGCGCCGTGCGAACACCTCGTCGATGCGCTCCTTAAGCGGGAAGTCGAGCACGCTGACCGCGCCGTTCTGCGGCCAGGTGAACGGCGCGATCTTGTCCGGATCATGGTCGAAGGCCTCGCCGAACATGAAGAAGCCCGGGTGATCGGCGCGGATGCAGTCGCTGAACCCCTTCCAGAACGCCCCCGGCATGTGGCGGATGGTGTCGATGCGGAACGCCGCCGCGCCCTGGTCGATCCACTGCCGGTAGGCGCGGCAGAAGTAGTCCAGCACCTGCGGATTGGTATCGTCGTTGTTGGACAGCTGGGCCAGGTCGGGCTCGGTGTGGAAGAAGCGGTGCAACGGGTTGTGCGCCGGGTCCAGCTGGTCCGGCGCCAGGTTCTGGTGGTCGGCGACCAGGCGGCCGTCGGCGTCGTATATCTCGCCGAAGCCGGGCTGGTCGACCGGCATCGTGAACGACGGCGAGCCGTGGTTGCCGACGATGTCGAGCACGGTCTTCAGTCCGTGTTCCTGCAGGCCCGCGGTCAGGCCGGCGAAATCGAGGTCGCGACTGGGCAGGTGCTCGTCGAGGCGGAAGAAGTTCACCCCCCAGTAGCCGTGGTAGCCGGTCTTGCCTCGATCCTTGAAGAACGCGTCCGAGCCGACCGGATCGCCACCGGTGAAGGCCTCGTCGGGGTTGTCGACGATCGGGGTCAGCCAGACCGCGCCGAAGCCCATGTCGGCGATGTAGCCGGCATTGTCGAGCAGGCCGCGGAAGTCGCCGCCCAGATAGCCGATGTTGGCATCGTTGGCGTCAGGCAATGGGCGATCGAAGGTGCGCCGCTCGGGGTCCGGACCGCCCTGCTCGCGGTGGTCGTTGGACCGGTCGCCGTTGACGAAGCGGTCGGTCATCACGAAGTAGACCGCATCGGAGGCGAACGGCTCCAGGGTGCCGTAGTAGGGCGTGCGCAGGGTCGGCGCCGGCGCCGTGGGCGCGACCGGTTCGACGTGCGCGCAGCCTCCCAGCAGGGCGACGGCGACGGCCAGTGCCGACAGCCGCCTCATCGCAGCGCCTCCGTGGCCGTCGCGGCGCCGGCGATGCGCGGCTCGCGCACCCACAGCACGCACAGGCCGGCGACCAGCAGGCTGACCCCGCCGACCGCCAGCGCGTTGATCGGTGCGCCGCCGAGGAACTGCTTGAGCAGGAAGCCCAGCAGGCTGGCGGCGACCAGCTGCGGGATCACGATGAAGAAATTGAAGATGCCCATGTACACGCCCATCTTGCCCGCAGGCAGGCTATCGGAAAGCAGCGCGTAAGGCAGCGACAGGATCGAGGCCCAGGCGAAGCCGACCCCGACCATCGACAGCAGCAGCCAGTGCGGGTCGCGGAACCACAGGAACGACAGCAGCCCGAGCCCGCCGAGGCCGACATTGACCAGGTGGCTGATCCGCAGCCCCCAGGCCCGCACCATCAGCGGGATCACGATCGCCGCCAGCGCGGCGAAACCGTTGTAGGCGGCGAACAGCACCCCGACCCAGTTGGCGCCGGCGTTGTAGGCGGCCGAGCCGGTGTCGGTGCTGCCGAAATGCACCTCGGTCACCGCGCCGGTGGTGTAGATCCACATCGCGAACAGCGCGAACCAGGAGAAGAACTGCACGACCGCCAGCTGCACCATGGTCCACGGCATGTCGTACAGGTCGTCGACGATCCGCGCGAACGCGTTGTCGCCGCCCACCTGCTGGCGCAGCAGGACGGCGATGCCCAGGGCGGCGATCATCCCGCCCAGCACGGTCAGCGCCTTGTCGAAGCCGTAGTGCAGGATCGTGAAGACCGCGCCGGCGCCCAGCAGCACGCAGGCGATCCCGATCGCGCGCAGCAGCCCCTGGTTGCGCGGCCGCCGCGCCAGCGTCGGCGCCTCGTCCCAGCGCGCGTTGAGTTCCGGTGGGTACTCGCGGGTGCTGACGATGGTCCAGCCGACCGCGGCCAGCAGCACCGCGCCGCCGGCGTAGAACGCGTAGCGCACCGTCGCCGGCACCTCGCCCGGCGCGGCGGTGTTGGCCACGCCCAGGTGTTCGAGCAGATAGGGCAGCAGACTGGCGACGACCGCGCCGACGCCAATGAAGAAGCTCTGCATCGCGTAGCCGCTGGCGCGCTGGCGGGCCGGCAGCTGGTCGCCGACGAAGGCGCGGAACGGCTCCATCGAGATGTTGATCGAGGCGTCGAGGATCCACAGGGTGCCGGCGGCGACCCACAGCACCGGCGAGTTCGGCATCACGAACAGGGCCAGGGTCGACAACAGCGCGCCGATCAGGAAGTACGGGCGCCGCCGGCCGAGCCCGGTCCAGGTGCGGTCGGACAGGTAGCCGACGATGGGCTGCACGATCAGACCGGTCAGCGGCGCGGCGATCCACAGCATCGGGATGTCGTCCATCTCCGCGCCGAGGGTCTGGAAGATGCGGCTGGCATTGGCATTCTGCAGGGCGAAGCCGAACTGGATGCCGAGGAAGCCGAAGCACATGTTCCAGATCTGCCAGAACGAGAGCGCCGGCTTGGCGGCGGACGTCATGGGCGCGGTGTCTGCGGTTGTCGCTGAAGTCATTCGGTTTCCCTGGCGGGTGGACGCATGCCGGCGCGCGGACGCCGCATGCTGGATCTGGCGCCATTGTTCGTGCCGGCGCCCGGTATCGCCAAGCCAGCCGCGCAGAAGCATCCTGCGACGCAGCACGGGCCGCGCCGGCGGCACCGTCGCGCACGCACGGGCGATGCCGCCAACTCTGGCAAAGGCAGGGACGCATGCTAGTCAGGCATCGCACTGCAACATGCGCAGGTGCAAACGTATTCACCGGTCGCGGCCGCGAAACGCCTGTTCCGGCAGGGTCCGACCGTGGAATAGTTGCCGCCCGGAACCGAACCGCTGGGGACAGGCATGACGACGGCTTCATGGTGGCACGGCGCGGTGATCTACCAGATCTATCCGCGCAGCTTCCTCGACACCAACGGCGATGGCGTCGGCGACCTGCCGGGCATCGTCGAGAAGCTCGATTACGTCGCCAGCCTCGGTGTGGACGCGATCTGGATCTCGCCGTTCTTCAAGTCGCCGATGGCCGATTTCGGCTACGACATCGCCGACTACCGCGATGTCGATCCGCTGTTCGGCACCCTGGACGATTTCGACCGCCTGCTGGCCAAGGCGCATTCGCTCGGGATCAAGGTGATGATCGACCAGGTGCTCAGCCACACCTCGGCGCAGCACGCCTGGTTCCAGGAAAGCCGCGAGAGCCGCGACAACGCCAAGGCCGACTGGTACGTCTGGGCCGACGCCCGCGAGGACGGCACCCCGCCGAACAACTGGCTGTCGATCTTCGGCGGCGTCGCCTGGCAGTGGGAGCCGCGCCGAGAGCAGTACTACCTGCACAACTTCCTGACCTCGCAGCCGGACCTGAACTTCCACTGCGCCGACGTGCGCCAGGCGACCCTGGACAACGTCGACTTCTGGCTCAAGCGCGGCGTCGACGGCCTGCGCCTGGACGCGATCAACTTCTGCTACCACGACGCCCAGCTGCGCGACAATCCACCCAAGCCCGCGCACCTGCGGGTCGGCCGCGGCTTCAGCGCCGACAACCCCTACGCCTACCAGTACCACTACTACAACAACACCCAGCCCGAGACCCTGTTGTTCATGGAGGAACTGCGCGGGCTGATGGACCGCCACGGCGACGTCGCCGCGCTGGGCGAGTTCTCCTCCGAGGACTCGCTGGCGACCATGGCCGAGTACGTCGGCGACCAGCGCCTGCACATGGGCTACAGCTTCGAGCTGCTGACCGAGGACTTCAGCGTCGGCTACATCCGCGGCACGGTCGAGAACCTGGAGTCGAAGATGCCGCACGGCTGGCCGTGCTGGGCGATCTCCAATCACGACGTCGAGCGCGCGGTCAGCCGCTGGGGCCGCGAGCAGGCCTCCGACGCGCTGGCCGCGCAGCTGGTCGCGCTGGTGTGTTCGCTGCGCGGCTCGGTCTGCCTGTACCAGGGCGAGGAGCTGGGCCTGCCCGAAGCCGAGGTGCCGTTCGAGGCGCTGCAGGATCCCTACGGCATCTCGTTCTGGCCGAACTTCAAGGGCCGCGACGGTTGCCGCACGCCACTGCCGTGGACCGGCGCCGACGATGCCGGCTTCTCCAGCGGCGCGCCGTGGCTGCCGATTCCCGACGATCACCGCGTCCGCAGCGTGCAGGCGCAGGAGGCCGACCCGGCCTCGGTGCTCAACCTCACCCGCCGCTTCCTGCGCTGGCGCAAGTCGCTGCCGGCCCTGGTCCACGGCGACATCCAGTTCCTGGATACCCACGAGCCGGTGCTCGCCTTCACCCGCGGCCTCGGCGACGAGCGCCTGCTGGCGGTGTTCAACCTGTCGGCCAGCGAGGTCGACTGGCGCCTGCCCGAAGGGTTGGAACCACACCCGCTCGACGGTCACGGCCTGCTCACCGGCACGCTCGCCCGCGACGAACTGAAGCTGCCGCCGCGCGGCGTCTACTTCGCCCGCCTGGGCTGAGGCGGACGCCCGGGGACAATCTGGAGGACACCCGATGCTGAAGAACACTCTCTCCCCACGCGGCCTCGCCCCACGCGCCCTCGCCCCGCTCGGCCTCGTCACCGCACTCGCACTGATGCCATGGGCCGACCTGCACGCCGAGACCGTGGCCCGGATCGAATCGCCCGGCAAGGTGCTGACGGTGGAGCTGGACCTCAGCGAGGGGCGCCTGGCCTACCGGGTGCTGCGTTTCGGCGAGCCGGTGATCGACGACTCGCGACTGGGCTTCCGTCTGCGCGGCGCCGAGAAGCTCGAGCGCAACCTTGCCCTGCTCTCCACCGCCACCGACAGCGCCGACGCCACCTGGGAGCAGCCCTGGGGCGAGAACCGCTTCGTCCGCGACCATCACAACGCGCTGCGCGCACGCTTCCACGAGACCGCCGCGCCGGGGCGCCGCTTCGACGTGGTGGTGCGGGTGTTCGACGACGGCCTGGGCTTTCGCTACGAGTTCCCCGAGCAGTCCGGCATGGACGAGGCGATCATCGACGACGAGCTGACCGAGTTCGCCATCCACGATCCGGCCACCGCATGGTGGATTCCCGCCGGCGAATGGAACCGCTACGAGTATCTGTACCAGCGCACGCCGCTGGCGCAGGTCACCCAGGCGCACACGCCGATGACGGTGCGCACCGACAATGGTCTGCATATCGCCTTCCACGAGGCCGCCCTGGTCGACTACGCCGGCATGTGGCTGCGCCGCACCGAGGGGCAACGCTTCCGCGCCCAGCTGGCGCCGGCCTCGGAGGGCTGGAAGGTGCGGCGCTCGCTGCCGTTCCACACGCCCTGGCGCACCGTGCAGATCGCCGACAGCGCGGCCGCCCTGTACGAGTCCTCCGATCTGACCCTCAACCTCAACGAGCCCAACAAGCTCGGCGACGTCGGCTGGTTCACCCCGGCCAAGTACGTCGGCGTCTGGTGGTCGCTGCATCTGGACACCGAGACCTGGGCGACCGGGAAGAAGCACGGCGCGACCACCGCCAACACCCGCCGCTACATCGACTTCGCCGCCGAGCACGGCTTCCGCGGGGTGCTGGTCGAGGGCTGGAACCCGGGCTGGGACGGCAACTGGTTCGGCAACGGCTACGACTTCGACTTCACCCGCGCCACCGACGACTTCGACATCGAGGCGCTGTCGGCCTATGCCGCCTCCAAGGGCGTGCACCTGATCGGCCATCACGAGACCGCCTGCGCGGTCAGCCACTACGAGGACCAGATGGAGGATGCGTTCGCGATGAACGCGCGGCTGGGCATCGACGTGGTCAAGACCGGCTACGTCTGCGACGCCGGCCAGATCGAGCGCCGCATCGACGGCGGCAGCGCATCAGGCAAGGGCCGCATCGTCCGCGAGTGGCACGACGGCCAGTGGAACGCCAACCACCACCTGCGCGCGGTCGAGGCCGCCGCCCGCCACCGGGTCGCGATCAACGCCCACGAGCCGATCAAGGACACCGGACTGCGCCGCACCTATCCGAACTGGGTCTCGCGCGAGGGCGCGCGCGGCATGGAATACGGCGCCTGGGGCAACCCGACCAACCCGCCCGAACACGAGGTCAACCTGGTGTTCACCCGCATGCTGTCGGGGCCGATGGACTACACCCCCGGCATCCTCAGCCTGCAGGGCCGCGGCCAGGCGATCCAGACCACCCTGGCCAAGCAACTGGCGCTGTACGTGGTGCTGTACAGCCCGGTGCAGATGGTCGCCGACCTGCCGGAGCACTACGCCAAACACAGGGACGCATTCCAGTTCATCGAGGACGTGCCGGCCGACTGGGCCGAAACCCGCGTGCTCGACGGCGAGGTCGGCGACTTCGTGACCTTCGCCCGCAAGGACCGCCACAGCGAGGACTGGTACCTGGGCAGCATCAGCGACGAACACGGCCGCCTGCTGGAAGTGCCGCTGTCGTTCCTGCAGCCCGGCCGCCGCTACACCGCGCAGATCTACCGCGACGGCGACGGTGCCCACTGGCGCGACAAGCCGTTCGCGTTCGCGCGCGAGCAGCGCGAGGTCACCAGCGCCGACGTGCTGACGCTCAAGCTCGCCGCCGGCGGCGGCCAGGCGATCCGCTTCGTCGCCCACTGAGGCGAACCGGCCCGGCCTCGCACGAGGTCCGGCGAACCGGTCCGGCTAGACTGGGTGCATCGTTGAGCGGAGCCACGCGATGCACCCCCTGCAGGCGATCGCCGGCATCGAACTGCCGGTCATCCAGGCGCCGATGGCCGGAGTCCAGGACGAGGCGCTGGCGATCGCGGTCGCCGATGCCGGCGGCCTGGGCTCGATGCCCTGCGCGATGCTCGACCACGCACGCATCGAAGCCGCACTGCAACGCTTCGCGACGCTGGCGCGGCCGATCAACCTGAACTTCTTCTGCCACACCCTGGCCGCGCCCGATCCCGCCCGCGAGCAAGCCTGGCGGCAAGCGCTGGCGCCCTATTACGAGGAACTGGGCCTGGCGATGCCGGCGCCGGACGGCACCGGCGCGCGACGGCCGATCGACGCCGCCACCGTCGACCTGCTCGAACGCCATCGCCCGCGCATCCTCAGCTTCCATTTCGGACTGCCGGCGCCGCCCCTGCTGCAACGGATCAAGGCCTGGGGCGCGACCGTGCTGGCCTCGGCGACCACGCCCGAGGAAGGCCTGTGGCTGCAGCGCAACGGCGCCGACTTGGTGATCGCCCAGGGCATCGAGGCCGGCGGCCATCGCGGCCACTTCCTCGCCGACGACCTGTCCGGCCAGCGCCCCACCGCCGAGCTGGTCGCGGCCCTCGCCGCCACGCTGACGGTGCCGGTGATCGCCGCCGGCGGCATCGGCGGTCGCGCCGATGTCGAAGCGCACCTCGCCACCGGGGCCTGCGCGGTCCAGGCCGGCACCGCCTACCTGCAATGCCCGGAGGCGACCACCAGCGCCGTGCATCGGACCGCACTGAACCAGGCCGCGTCTGACCCGCCCGGACGCGAGGCCGCGATCACCCGTCTTTTCAGCGGCCGCCCCGCCCGCGGCCTGGTCAACCGGCTGATGCGCGAGCTGGGCCCGATGTCGCCCCAGGCCCCGCCCTTCCCCAGGGCCTCGCAGGCCCTCGCCCCGCTGCGCGCCGCCGCCGAAGCCCGCGGCCGCGACGACTTCAGCCCGCTATGGTCGGGCAGCCGGCCCGGTCGCTTCGATGGCCTGGATGCGGCGGCGGTGACGCGGGTGTTGGCGGGGGGGGTGAGGGGACTCGATAGCGAAGTGGGGCGGCTTTCGGCCAGAAGCAGCCGCTCATGATCGGCCTGAGGCATTCGCTCGGAGGCTTGCGCTAGTCTGCCCTCTTGAACAATTTCGCACGGTCGCAGACTGATCGCTTTTCGAGCGCGCATTCCAATCGATCAAGCATTTTCACAACCCCTCCCGCTTCTCGATCCAGAGCTTCTGCAGCAGCCGATAGAGCCGCCCATGCAGGCCTCAAGCGGTTCACGAGGGTTCGCCCTTTCCTTGAAAGACTGAGCTTTCTGCGGCGGGCGTCTTCCGGATCCGCCGTTGTTTCGACCAATCCAGCTTTATGCAATGAGTCACGTGTCTGGCTCACCGAAACATGACGTATGCCCAACGCCTCGGATAGCTCCCCCACCGTGAGCGAATCAAATTGATCCAGCAGGTTCAGTGTGCCGTACCAACGTTGTTCGAACTCCACACCCAGTTCCGCATAGAACTGCGCGACTTCTCGATCGATCCGTTCTGAGAGGCGCCGAAGCCTCGCGCCCAAAGCGGCGCCACCTGCGCGCGATGTGTAGTTGCTCAGATCCGCTTTGTTATCGACCATTGGCTTGACAGTATATGTAGGCGCCTACACAATAATCGAGAAAGACCTGCCGCGCAACTCGATGGCAGGGCCACTACCTCGTATTCAAGCCAATCCGACTTCTTCCTTCTTTTGCGCAAAGCCATACCCACCGCACAAAGGGCCAAGTACGTGACCGATCCCAATACCCTCGATGCTTTCCTGATGCAACGGCGCAGGCTGATGGGTGCAGGGCTCGCAGCCTTTGCCCTGCCCGCCATGGGCAAGAACAGAAGTGGCCCTGCCACAACGCCCGATGCATTCGATACGTTCGTCGCCGAACAGATGCGTCTGGCCAACATCCCGGGATTGGCGGTGGGTTTGGCCCGGGGAGGTAACGTTCGCCTCGTGCGGGGCTATGGCTATGCCAACATCGAGCAGCGCCGGCCCGTGACCGTCGATACGCAGTTCCACATTGCTTCGATCACGAAGACGGTGACCGCCGCGGCAATCATGCAACTCGCCGACGATGGGCGATTGACGCTGGACGAACCCGTGGCTCGTCATCTCGATTTCCCGCTCAACAATCCGAACCACCCGACTGCGCCGATCACCTTTCGGGAGCTTCTGACGCATACCTCCAGCCTGTCGGACGCCAAATACTATGAAATCGACTTTCGTGTGCGGGGTCAGGATGCGACGTTGTCACTGTCCGATTTTCTGAAGAACTACCTTGTGCCGACTGGATCGGTCTATTCCAGCGACAAATGCTTCTCGAAGGTGATGCCTGGCTCGACATGGGATTACAGCAATGTCGGCTATGCCCTGCTCGGCTATCTCGCCAGCCGCATCGCCGCAAAGGACATGCGACAACAGACCCGCGAGCGAATATTCGCGCCACTGGGCATGCACGATACTCACTGGAGACTAAGTGATACGCCCAGGAGACGGAGCGTAATTCCTTACGACGTGATCGATGGCGTTCTCAAGCCGTTGGAGCCGGTTGGTTTCCCCGATTGGCCGGCCGGCATGCTTCGCTCCTCCGTCGCCGACTTCACACGCTTCGTGGCCGCCTCCGCCAATGGAGGTACTGCTCAGGGCGTCAGGATCCTCAGGTCGGAAACCATGGCGCAGATGCTGGACATGCAGACGCCAATAGGGTTGCCCGATTGGCTCACTGGCCAAGGCCTCGGCTGGATGGCTTCGCGATTGAACGGCGCAGTGAAGCCAAATCACTGGGGGGGCGATCCGGGTGTTTTTACGGCCGTCTATTTGGACCCCGCTAGCCAGGCTGGTGTTGTTCTTTTCTCCAATGCAAGCGCTTCGAGCCAAAGTAAATCGGCAATCAGAAGCATCGCCAGTCGGTTGTTAAGCGTGGATGCCCACGGTTGACGCCCAGGAAACACCGCTGTTTCTTCGGCCACAAAGGCAAGAGAAATGGCCATCTGACCCATATCTCCGGTATCCGCTGATCGGCTCTATGGCAGCTTCGGGTCGAAACCCGCCATTGCCACCCGTACCCGGAAACAACAGACCCCGGACGCACTCCAGCATCCGGGGCTGATCGCGACAGCTTGAACTCGGCCGGCCGGAACCGGCTCAGGTCCGCTGGACGGCGTCGCCAGCCAATGCGCTCTCGAACAGGCGCGCGCCCTCCCCGGCCCGGCCCGGCGCGCGCCGCTATGCCGCGCTCATGCGATCCAGGGACAGCTTGGCGATCTTCCAGAACATCGACGCATCCCCTGTGGCCCGGGCAGACAGCATCGCTCCGTGTATCGACGCAATGAATACGGCCGCTTCGGCCGAGGGGGTATCGGCCAGCCGTATCCGTCGCGTCGAAGCGCCCGCCTCCAGGGTCGAGGCAACCCAGGCCTGAAGGTCTTCGAAATGCGCTCCGACCTCACTCGCCACCTCCGCCGGAACGGCCGGAAGTTCCGCCGCCAGGAGCGCGCAGATGCAGATCGGTGGATTCGAGGCCTGGATGCATTCCGCCCAGAAATTGCAGTAGGCGCCAAGCCGGTCCAGGGGATCGGGAACCGATTGATCCAGCGACTGCAGGCCACGTCGCGTGGCGTCGCGATGGAGCGCGACCGTCGCCTTCACCAGATCCGCCTTGGCGGGGAAGTGGTAGTGGATGCTCGCCTTCCTCACCCCGACCCGCTCGGCGATGTCCGCGTAGCTGAAGCCGTGGTACCCGCCCGATGCGAGCCGCTCGTTGGTGTGCTGGATGATTTCCAGGGCTTTCGGCGAATACTGCGGGTGCGGCTCGGGGCTGGGTGTGGACATCAGTCGTCTCTGTTGCGGGTCGCGGCACCTTGCCTGTACAGCGCGCGCATCTGCAAGGGAATGCCGATCATCAGCGCCAGAAGCAGCAGCCCCTGCACCGCGAGCAGCAGCGGATCCTTCAGGTCGGTCGCGAGCGGATTGCCGACGGGCAGCCTGCGCAGGCTCTCGCTCACCGTGGGCACCATCAGCAGAAACACGCTGATGCTGAGCGAAGCGGTCTCGATGTACTTGCCGAACCGTCCCGCCGCCGACCATTTCGAGATGCCGTATCCGAGAAGCAGCATCGCCAACGCGATGGTCGCGACGGCCAGGCTCACCGGCTGATGCGCAATGGGATACACCGTGAGTATGCCCAGCAGCATGAACCAGAAGTAGGCGCGGCCCGCCCCGCTTCCGGGAACGATCCGCCCATGCCTGACCAGCATGTAGGCGGCCAGCGGGATGGCCGGGAGGCTGCCCAGCGTGTGGATCCAGCCAACAAGAGAAATGCCCATGGGGTCGTTCCGATTGAGGAGCGGCGCACTCTACCTGCTAGTAGGTAGATAATCAACCGATCTCCCAGGAATCCCCTGCAGCACCCGGCCGCTTCGATGGCATGGATGCGGCGGCGGTGACGCGGGGGCTGGCCGGGGTGGGATGAGGAGTTTCCGGTCGCGGATACGTGGGCGCGGCGGCTTGCGATCAGAGGCGGACACCGCCGATCGGCCGGCAGGCCAGCCCTACCGCCTGGCAAGCGGCGTCGACACTACGGCGATGGTCCACCCGCTTCAGTGGCGAAGAAGCGCCGCCTGGATCTGCGATACACGCGTCGGCCCCAGCTCCGCTGCGCGTTCGGTGGTCGCGTCGAGCAGGGCGCGCTTGCGCATGTCGCTCAACGGGGCATAGGTTTCGCTTCGCCCGATCCAGTCGTCGATGGCGGCCAGCCACCATTGACGATCGACATCGCCGGTCCGCGCGGCCAGCAGCAGTTTGAGGCCGGCCCACAGTCCGGCGAATCCAAGAAGCCCGATCAGACGTACCCGGCCGTCGTCTTCGACTTCCGGGTCCGCCAGGATGCCCCGGACCAGGCTGGGGTCGATCACAATCGCACTGTCCCGAACCGCAGCGGCCAGGGTCGCCAGCACCCGACCGCCACCGAGCTGGAGCTGTTGGCCAACCACTTCCGGCGGGATCGGCTGACCGATTCGCAACAGTCCCTTCAGGGCATGCTGGCGAACAACGGATCGCGTCTCGGGCAGGCATCTGCGAAACCGTGCCGCATCCTCCTCCTGTGGGTCCTCGGCCAGCGATGCCAACGCCCCGGCATGGGCCTGCGCCGCCGGGCGATCGAGAGCGGCGCGCCAGGTCGCGCGCGCATCGGCGCCGCCCTGACGCGCGAGGTAGGCGGCGAGGCGCCTGACACCCGCCGACCTGTCGAGCAGCGCAGCCGGCAGCGCCGCCCGGGCGGCCACGACATCGACCGCTGCGAGCGCACGCAGGCCTTCCCGCCGGACGACCGGATGCGGCGCCCTCAGCCCGGACGCGGCCAGAGCGCCCATGGACCGTGCATCGAGCGTCGCTTGCGCGTGGCGCAACGCATGCAGGCCGATACGCGGATCGGGCTGCATCAGGGCCTGCGGGAGGAGCGACGTCTCGCCGCGTTCCAGCGACTTTCGATAGGCCCAGACGCGAACGTCCGGACCGCCGGCCTGACGCGCCCGGCACAGGAACCCATCGCTGGCCGAAGCAAACGCCCAGCCTTCGACTTTCTCCGCAAGCCATCCATCGGTCGAGCGTTCGCGATGCTGCAGCTGTAGCACGATCGGCCACACCGCCACGACGTCGTCGATCGCACAGGTTCGAAGCATCCGCACGACCGCGTCGCGCGCGGCAGACCGGACCTGCGGCACCCAGTCCACGGAACGGATCAGGGCCGCGGCGAGCGTGAGAGAGCCCGGGAACTCGCCAAGATGCCCGACGGCCTTCTCCCGTTCCCGCCCGTCCCGGTGCGAACACGCCACGAACAGCAGCGACTGCCGCGCCTCCTCGCTCATGGGACACGTCACGATGCATCGCAAGGTGTCGGACGGCCAGGTGCAATAGGCAAGGCTCAAGTATCCGCGAAGCCGCTGGTCGATGACCATCAACCTGTCCGTGCCGACGGTATGAAGGAAGCGCGCGGCATCGATCGGCCGGCCCTGCCCCGTCAACGGGTTGAGCGCATCGCTCAGGCGCCGCGGCAGCGCGCCACAGGGGTTGACGGCCCGCACCAGGATCTCGGGAAATCGAAAGGAAGTACGCCAGTCCATCGGCTTTCTATTCGTGTAGGGGAGCGGAAGGACTCTGGCATTGTCAGCGCTGCCAAGCAGCGCTGACAATGCGCAAGACCCTCGTGATGCTGCTGCATGCTGGATGAGGCCAGCCCCGTTGCGGAAGTTGCCGTGACCTGGCACAGCCATCCTGGTAGCACTCGCGCTTCACCCATCCCGTGGGCGCCCGTCGCGCCAGACGCCACCGCCCCTGCTCCAGGGCTGCAACGGAATGACGCCTCCGGACAGCTTACCGAGCGAACATCACGCTCAACCGCGATCGACCACGGCGGCGGAAGGCGGGCCAAGCAGCCAGTGCCGCCCCAGCGTCCAGCCCCGGAACACGCGTGCACCTTCCGCGGTTGCGCCCTGCTGCGGCAGGCTGTGGCCGTCGGCGGCCCGGCGCAGCCCCAGGAATACCGGCCAAAAGCATTGCTTGAACGATTCCGGCTGGGTCAGGTAGCGGGCCTGGATCGCATCGATGGCTCGCCGCTGTGCGGACGCGTCCAGCAGAGACAGGTAGAACAGCATCTGCCGCCACGCGTACGCGGTGTTCTTCAGCATGATCAGGCCTGCGTGATGCTCTTCGATCCGCATCTGCTGGCGTGCGCAGATCCATTCGAAGCAGGTCAATGCCAGCTCGCCCAGGCGCGGGCGCAATCGCTCGCCCAGCCCGAGGTCGGCGAACAGCAGCGCCAGGTTCTGCGTGGTCAGGATCTGCTGTTGCTCGATGACGGCACCGTTCGCTGCCGCATTCCATCCGCCCAGCTCCACACCGGCACGACGCGCGCATAACACCGCCAATGCGTCGCTCTTACGTGGTTGTGGGCGCCGCCACCAGGGCTTGGACATGGGAACCTCGCGGCAGTCGGGCAGTGCCGCGAGTGCATCGGTATCGATCGCGTAATAGCGTGCGTACAGGGTGCCGGCCATCGATCGGCCCGCGCGCCTGGCGGCATCGGCGAACTTGTCCGAGAACTCGCCCATGAAGATGTCGGCCGCGACCTCGTCGACGAACGGAAGCTCGACCTTCGCCACCTTGGCAAGGGTGCGGAACTGCTGCAACAGCTTGTTCGGAACGATCGTTTGAGGGAAAGCGGATATCGCCAGGGTCGCCGACTCGACCAGCGCCTGGCGGGCGGTCCCGGCGGCGCCGGCATCGGTCCGGCGGTCGGCCTCGATCGCCGCGACCCAGGGCAGCTCGCCGATCGCGACCTGACTCTGCAGGTCGAGCAGCAACAGCGAGCGACGTCGATTGAAGGCGCGGTAGGTCGCCGCATCCAACGCACGCAACGTGGCGTCGCCGAACCCGGCGCTGCGGATCTCGGCGGTCATCGCCGGCAACAGTTGGGCCATAGTCTCGGCCGAGGTAACCAGACCGTGCTCGATCAACTCGGCCACCGTTCCACTGCGGCAACGCTCCAGCCGCCTGCGCACCGGCTGCGGCAATGACGCCCCTTCCGGTATGGCAAAGGCTGTGGCCTCCGCCGCGGTGACCGGCTCCAGCAGTGGCTGGAAGTCGGCGATGCCCGCATCGGCCTGGTAACCGGCCAGACGTGCCGCCAGCACCCTGGCTACCCGGTGGTGATCAGGCGCCGCGATCTGCCGATGCTGCCGATCGCGATGCGCACGATGGGTCGGCGAACCAGGCTCGCCATACTTGTCGACGAAATCGCCGACGATGCGCCGGATGCGGCCGACTTCCCGACCACCAAGCGCTTCGGGATCGCTGGCGCAACGGGCGAGCAGGGCGTACAGCTCGGCAACCCGTCCCCGCGCCTGCACGCCTTCACGCCGGGCGGCCTGATACCGCTCGCACAGCGATTCGGCCTGCCCACGCCATCCCGGCGGGTAGTGCCGGCAGGGCCAGTCCCTCGCATAGGTGGCCAGGAAGTGTTCGACCGCCGCATCGTAGAGCGGCAGGCGCACCTCGATGGCCTGTCGCTGCAGCGCCACCTGCGCCTGCACCGACTGCGCGGCAAGCCGGGCCCTGACCGTGCCGACATCGAATACGTGCACCTCCGCCGCCGATGCCGGCAACCCACGGGCCGGCGGCGGGAAGAAGCGCAAGCGGCCGAAGAACGGCGCAATCGTCTCGATCAACGTCCGCGCCTGCTCGTGGCGTTGCTGCTGCAACAGCCAGACGGCCACCGGCAGCGCCGCTTCCTCCGGCACGTCGATCCGGTAGTCGCCGCTTTCCAGGCGCGCCTGCAACATCCGGATGCCGGCGTCGCCGAGATGCCAGGCATTCAAATCGAGCCGCTCGTGACCAGGGCGGATGCCTGGAATCGAAGCCGCCAGCTCGCGTTCGTATTCGCTCAGCTCACCTCCCGCCAGCAGGCGACCGGTCGCAAAGCCGCCGGTCACCACCTCCGGCGTCGCCCAGGCCGGAATCTCGGCGAACGGCGTGCGCGACCCATAGTCGGCAGTACCTTCGAGAACGTGCGCCAGCACCTGCTGCCAGCGGGCGATCCGCGCCGTAGCGCGCGCCCGCGTCTGCGGATCAGGACCCGTTTCCTCGGTAAGCAGCGCCCGCGACAACTGGGACATTGCATACCCCGCACCGACGGGCGGTGGCGTGTCGAACGGAACGTCCTTTCTTGACATGCGCCCTCAGGAGCGTGCGGCGGAATGGGTCCGGGGGCTGGAGTCGAACCAGCGCCCACTCGGTACGAGCCGAGCGTTCTACCGCTGAACTACCCCGGATCAGGGACCCCATCTTGCCTGTCGCCGGCGACAAAGCAACCGCGCCTACGCATCGACCATGAATGACGCCAGCAGGCGTATGCCGGTACCGTCGCGATGGGTCAAGGCCTGGAGCGCGACCTTGCTGGCCTCGGCGCCCGTGGCTGCAGCGCAACGGCGCCGACCTGGTCGGTCGCCCAGGATATCGGGGCCGGCGCCAACACGGTCCAGGCCGACACCGCCTACCAGTAATGGTCCGGAAGCCAGCGCCGGCGCGCTGCACGGGACGGCTTGGTTGGACTCGATGGCCTCCGCGTCAGCCTGACTTGCCCTTCAGGCATGTCTCGTCGGCGGCAGGCGCGAAGCCGTCAGGCCAGTCGACAGGAAAGCCCCGATGCGCGGCACGACGCCACGCATCGGGATTGCGGCGGTTCCGCCGCGTGCACGGTCGATCAGCGCGGTCGATCAGCGCGGTCGATCAGCGCGGTCGATCAGATCGTCGCCGCGTCGATCACATAGCGATAGCGTGCCTGCTTGTCGACGACGCTCCGCCAGGCCTCGTTGATCTGTTCGGCCGTGATGACCTGGATCTTCGGCAGGATCCCGTTGTCGGCGCAGTAGTCGACCACTTCCTGCGTCTCCTTCATGCCACCGATCAGCGAGGCATTGAAGTTGACCCGGTTCGACGCCAACCCGAGCGCGCTCAACGTCACTTCGAACCGCTCCGGCATCCCGACCTGGGTGAAGGTACCGAAGGGCCTGACCACCGAGGCATAGGCGGCGACGTCGTACTGGACCGGGATCGTGGAGATCATGTAGTCCAGCTTCGCGGCATACGGCTTCAGCTTGCCGGGGGCGTCGACGACGATGGCCTCCTTGGCGCCGAAGGCGAGGATGTCGTCGACCTTGTCGGACGAGGTCGTGAAGGCATAGACCTCCGCCCCCTTCGACACCGCGAGCTTGATCGCCATGTGGCCGAGCCCGCCGATGCCGGCGACGCCGACCTTGTCGCCCTTCTTGAGGTCGAACTTCATCAGCGGGGAGTACGTGGTGATCCCGGCGCACAGCAGCGGTGCGGCCTCCTTGAGACCGATGTGCTCGGGAATATGGACGGCGAAGTGTTCCTTCACGACGATGTTCGTCGAGTAGCCACCCTGCGAAATCCCGGTCGGCGAGCTCGCCTCCGGATAGCCGTAGGTGAAGACGGTATCGGGGCAGTACTGCTCCTCGCCCTGCTTGAAGCTCTCGCATTCGGGATTGCTGTCGACCATGCAGCCGACACCGGCGCGGTCGCCGACCTTGAACCGGGTGACGTTCCTGCCGACCGCCGACACCACGCCGACGATCTCGTGGCCCGGCACCTGCGGATACTGCTGCGGCCCCCAGTGCCCTTTCATCTGGTGAATGTCGGAATGACAGATGCTGGCGTACTTGATGTCGATCAGGACATCGTCGTCACCGACCGGGCGGCGCTCGAACTCCCACGGCACCAGCGTGCCCGAGGTGTCGACGGCGGCATAGCCCTTCGATCTGATGTTGGACGCGGGGCCGGTTCCGGCAAGCAGCTCCATCGGACTGCTCATCAGCAGTCCACCCCCGGTCAGGGCGGACAGCGCCATGAACTCACGACGGCCGGGATCGTTCGTATCGGACATGAGGATTCTCCGTTGGGATGTGGTGCGGGTGGCTAGCCGACGGCTTCGATGCGGACGGAT
Organism: Marilutibacter maris; assembly: GCF_006546735.2. Taxonomy (GTDB): domain Bacteria; phylum Pseudomonadota; class Gammaproteobacteria; order Xanthomonadales; family Xanthomonadaceae; genus Marilutibacter; species Marilutibacter maris. The sequence goes on from NZ_VICD02000286.1 coordinate 18,138, forward strand.
GCGCCGGTATCGGCGAGCAGCGCATCGATCGGTTCGTCGAAGGCACCGAGACGTACCAGTCCATTGGACGACTGATACGGTTTGTAGAAGACCGCGAGGTTGCCCCAGGGCGCGTAGTAGGTGATGTCGCCCGCCTTCGGGGCATAGCGGGCCGCGGCCCCGCCGGCGTCGAGCCGGCGCGGCAGGTCGGCGACCCTTTCGGTCGCGTTGAAGTCGCGGAGCGTGAGCTCGAGCGGCAGCAGCGCGGCGAAGTCGCGCGCCACCGCGGTATCGTCGAGGTGCGCGCGCAGCGTCTTCGCGCCGGCAATCACTGCAATTGGAATCATCGCCAACTCCTTCGTTGGATTGTGTCCGGTGCGTGCCGGCAGCGGTCCGGCCGACGGCTCGGGCCTGCTCCGGATACGCCGGGGAAACAGGACCTGGCGGACTAGTCCTTCGGCGGCGGCACGGCCTTGAGCGCCGCCGCCATCCTGTCCGCCTCGACCCTGCCCACGGTTTCGTCCAGGACCGCGGCGATATCCGCAAGCTGCGCTTCGGTGATACCCACGTTGCGCGATATCGCGACATGCGACCGGAGCTGGGAATCGACGCCTTGCATGCCAGCCAGCGCCGACACGGTCGCGATCTCCCTCGCCGGGTGGTCGAGCACGCCACGTGCGAACAGGTCGCCGAAGAGATGACGCTGCAACAACTGGTTCATGCCGGGCGCGAAGTCGAACAACGGACCGGCCACCGGTCGCCCGACCAGCCGGGTCTGCACGGCTTCTCCGAGCTCGCGACTGGCGCCGTCCGCCGGGAACGGTTCGGGATCCGGTCCCACCGGATCGTTCCTGCCGGCGGCCCTGCGCGCATCGGCGACCGCCATCAGGGTGGCGACACCATTGAGCGCGCGGGGAAATCCGGCATAGGCATAGAGATGGGTCTGGACTTCCCTGATCTCATTCACGCTCAGACCCGCATCCAGGCCCGACGCGATAGCGACCTTGAGCGATTCCAGATCGCCATTGGCGGTGAACGCCGCAATCGGAACGATGGCCCGGCTCGTTGCGGGCAACGCGGGCGCCGCGGCCGGCGCCGACGCTTCGGGCGCGCGGCCGGAGCGGTAGACCTCGTCGCCGACCTGCTCCTTCCACTCGACATTCTTTCCATCGCGGGTACCGGTCAGCACCAGATGCGTCATCGGCGCTTCTTCGGTCGCTCCATGCCAATGATCGATCCCGGGCGGGCACCAGACCACCTCACCCGGCCCGAACTCGACAACCTTTCCATCGCGGGTGCCGGTCAACGCGCGGCCATCGGTGACGATCATGTGCTGACCGCCCGGATGACGGTGCCATGCAGTCCTCGCGCCCGGCTGGAAGGTGACGTAAGCGCCCGAGAACGGCGTGTCCGCCGTGGTCGGAAACAACAGCCTGACCTGGACATCGCCGGTGAAGAACTCATCGGAGCCCGGCACGACTTGCTGGGCCTCCGCCGGATACAGGGTCTGCATGGGATCCTCCGCATTGGCGAGGTGAACGGGCGCGGCCGCCAGCCCGCACAACCCCAGGAGCAGACTCCGGAAGCAGGGCCTATCGGGTTTCATTTCCGCTTCTCCATGCCGCGCCTGGACTTCGAGCATCCACTGTAGTGAGCGGCCCCTCCCGAGGGTTAGAACACTTCTCCTCAATCCTTGCCCATTCCTACGCGACCATCTATTTTCAGAACAGATGCAACGCTTTTGCCGGCATACGCAGACCGGTTCAATCGAACATGGAAATGATGGCGGACGGCTAGCGACATGCTGGCCCGATACTTCGCATTGCTTGCCTGATTCTGTTGAAGTCGGCCATATCGTCTCGCGTGCTCCTGGCCGGGTGCTAACCTCAGACATGCCGAAGCCAAGCCACCCTGGAACCCGATCACGGTCAAAACCCGTGGCCAGAAACCAATGGCTTTCCAGCAAGAGGCGCCCATGAAGGAAAAGATCGCCCCGCCTGCGGATCTCGGATCACGGATTGCCCGATGGACCTCGGGCCTGAACCGTCTCGACACGACGATCCCGGGCCTGACCTTCCATCGCTGGGAAACCCCGACCGAGCCGACCAGCTATATGTTGCCGTCCAGCATTTGCCTGATTGGCCAGGGACGGAAGCGGCTGTTCCTGGGCAAGGAGACCTACATCTACGACGCCAACCGCTTCCTGATCACCGCCGTCGATCTGCCGGTGGTGTCGCAGATCCTGGAAGCAAGCGCGGACGCGCCCTACCTTGGCCTGACGCTCGAGCTCGACCTCCGGCTGATCGCCCAGCTCATGGTTTCCGGCGACATGCCGCCCAGCCGGACGCCCAAGGCGCAGCTGGGAATCGCGGTCAGCGAGGTTCCCCCGTCGCTGCTCGACGCGTTCAACCGCCTGATCGATCTCATGGAGCAGCCCGACGACATCGCGGCCTTGGCGCCGCTGATCAAACAGGAGATCTTCTACCGACTGCTGACCGGTACCCAGGGCCCGCTGCTGCGGAGAATCGGCACGGTCGGCAACCATGGTTATCAGGTTTCCCGCGCCATCGACTGGCTGAAGAGCAATTTCTCGAAGCCCATGAAGGTGGAGGACCTGGCAAACCGGGCCGGCCTGAGCCTGTCTGCATTCCACACCCACTTCCGCGCGATCACCGCATTGAGCCCGCTCCAGTTCCAGAAGCGGATGCGCCTGAACGAGGCGCGCAGGCTGATGCTCACCGAACACATGGACGCCTCCGGAGCCGCCTTCAAGGTCGGCTACGAAAGCCCATCCCAGTTCAGCCGCGAATACAGCCGCTATTTCGGTGCACCGCCGACGCGCGACATCAAGAACCTGGCCGAAACGTCCACGATCCAACGCTGAACACGTAGCCGCCTATCGGTAAACAACAAGCCCCGGACGCCTTCCAGCATCCGGGGCCCAGTTATGACGGCTTGAATGCCGCCACTCTGCGCCGACTCAGAGCCGCTTGGCGGCGCCGCTGGCCAGGGCGTTCTCCAGCAGGCGCCGCACGCCCTCCTCGGCACGGCGGCTGGCTTCGGCCTGGCGGGCACCGAGCTCGCTCTGCTGGCGGCCCAGCTCGGCCTGGCGCTGGCCCAGTTCGCGCTGGCGGGCGCCGAGTTCCTGCTGGCGGGCGCTGATCTCGGCCCGCTCCTCGCGCTTGGCGTCGGCACGGCGGCCGGCGCCTTCGCGGGCACGCCGGGCGGTTTCCAGCGACAGCTCGGCCTGGCGCATGCCCAGCTCGCCCTGCTCCTGGCCCAGCCGGCCCTGTTGCTCGCCGAGGCGGCCCTGGCGGTCGCCCAGCTCGCGCTGCTGGCGGCCCAGTTGTTCGACCGGTTCGTACAGCGCATCGAAGCGGCGCAGCAGGGCCGGATCGCTGATCAGGTAACGGGCATCGCCCTGCCGCAGCCACAGCCCCTCGTCGCCGTTGGCGACCGTGCGGCGCGCCTCGCGCAGATCGCCGATGGCGCCGTTGACGATGGCGGTCTCGTTGCCGTTGCGGAAGCGCACGTAGGCACGGGCGGGGTTGTCGCCGGACAGGTGCAACTGCCCGTGGACGACCTCGTCGGCATCGGTCACGGTGGTGGTGGTCGCGGTGGTGGTGGCAGTAGCGGTGGTGGCGAGCGCGGCCGTCGGCAGGGCGTCGGCGGACGCGGCGACCAGGCGCAGCGGCATCACCCCGACGAGGGCGACCAGCGACAGCAGCGCGATGGCGCCTGCGCGCGGGACGGGGGAGGCGTTCTGCAGCATGGTGAGTCTCCTCTTGAGGCTGTGGAAGGTGGGCGAGGCGCTGGCCAGCCCGGGTTGCGGAGAAGGCGCGGTGCCCAGCCGCAGCAGCAGGCGGCCGTAGTCGTGGCGGGCGCGTCCGGCATCGCCGACGACGGCGGCGTCGCAGGCGGCTTCGCGGGCGATGCCGTACTCGCGCACCGCCAGGTGCAGCAATGGATGGAAGAAGAACAGGTGGCGGGCCACGGTCGGCACCCAGCCCCACCACAGGTCGCCGCGGCGCAGGTGCGCCAGCTCGTGGGTCAGCGCCATGTCGAGTTCATTCGCGTCCAGCGCGGTGCCGGCCGGCAGCAGCAGCACCGGCCGCCAGGCACCGACCAATTGCGGCGAGCCGATCCGTTCCGACACGCGCAGTTCCGGCGCATCGCGCAGGCCGTGGGCCTCGGCCGCCAGCATCAATGCCTGCACCAGCGCGACGTCGCGGCAGGGCACCGACGCCTGGAGCAGTGCGCGGCTGCGGCGCCAGTCGCGCCAGGTCGCCGCGGCCATCACCAGCACTCCGGCCAGCCACAAGGCGACGACGATGGTCTGCCAGGACGGCGCCAGCCAGGTCGTCGGGGTCGCCACCGGCAACGCGGCGACATCACCGGTTGCCACGGCCGGCACCGCCAGCACCGAGGGGGCCGCCGCCGACGGCAGCCAGGGCAATTCCAGCGGGCTGAGGAACAGGCCCAGCAAGGCCTGCAGGGCGACCAGCCACCACAGCCAGCACTGGCTGGCGGCGGGCAGCCGCGGCAGCAGACGGCACAGGCTCCAGACCACGGCGACCAGCAGCGCGGTCTGCACGCCGGTCGCCAGCAGGCGCTCCAACCAGGAAGCGAGCAGGGTATCCATCGATCAGTCCTCCGAGCGCCGGGTCTGCAACTGCGCGACCAGCGCTTCGAGTTCGGCGAGCTCCTCGTCGCTGACCTCGCCGCGCTTGGACATCCAGGCCACGAACGGGCTGACCGAACCGTGCAGGGTCTTCTCGACGAAGCGGCCGACCGCGCCCTGCACCACGTCGTCCTCGCCGGCGGTGGCGGAATAGCCGTAGCGGCCGTCGACGCGGCGGCGCTTCAGATAGCCCTTGCCGCGCAGGCGCTCCATCATCGTCAGCACGGTCGAACGCGCCAGCCCGTGGGCCTCGCCGAAGCCGGCGGCGACCTCGGCCACCGAGGCCTCGCCGCGTTGGCCGATGTACTGCAGCAGGGCCAGTTCCTGGCCGCCGATGCTCCTGGCTTGCATGGTCCCGCGCCTCCGCCTGGATGACTACATGTGTAGTCACACTAGGATTGACTACAGATGTAGTCAAGCATGACCGATGGCAGGGGTGCTGTTTTCGCGCGGACTATCGACCGCGTGCCGTCGACTGCATGCCGTCGACCGCGCGCCGACGACAGCGTGCCGACGGTCCTGCCCCGACCCGCTGGGATGCGGCGGCGGACGGGCCAGCTACGGACGGGCAGGTTGCGTGGCGGCCGATCCGACGCGGCGACCGGACCCCGCCGCCGCTCAGGGCCGGGGGCGCTATTCCAGTGTCACTTCGATCGCATCCATCACCCTGGGCGACTGCGCATCGCCGCCGCCGAAGCGCATCGGCCCGGCCTCGGGAGCGAGCGGGCGGTAGCCGCCGTCGTAGTCCCAGGTGGTGATGTACAGGACGGCGCCGGCCAGGTCGGCGGGCGAGGCGAACGCGGTCGCCGGGAAGATCGCGGTGATGGTGGCGGCGCCGCGGTCGACCGCGATCGTCGGCACCGGGGTGACCGCCGCCCCCTCGTTGTCGGCATCGGCGCCGTCGGCGGTCGTGAGCGCGTTCGACCAGCCGTGTGCGCGCCAGCGGTAGTGCCAGCGGCGGCCGTCGGGCAGGCGCGCCTGCTGCTGCGGCATCGCCGTGGCGCCGCCATCGCGACCGGGCAGCGACAGATAGGCGGTGAACGCGACATGGTCGAAGCCGTTGGCCGGGTGCCAGGCTTCGCTGATATCGGCCATCGTGATCTCGACCCGCAGCGCGCCATCGGCGCTCCAGGCGCGGATGCGACGGATGTCGGCCGGGCGCAGCGCGCGCCAGCCGGGCCCGGTCGGATAGACGTAGCCACCGTCGGGGCCGGTGTCGTCGCCGGCCGGGTCGTCGCGTTCGGCCCGCAAGCGCCAGTCCAGGGCGACGCGGAACTCGCCGGCGGCACTGCTCGCACCGCGGCCCGGGTCATGGGCGACCACGCGGTGGATGGTCGCCGGGTCGATCATCGCGTCGCTGCGGACCCGCGCCCGCCAGCGGCCGTCGGCGGCCACCGTCACCGTCTGCGCGCTGCCGAGGTCGCCGTCGATCACCAGTTGCAGGCGTCGCGAACCCGGCGCTTCGCCGTGGACCTCGAAGTCGCCGCGCAACGGCGCCGTCGGCAGCGGGTCCAATCGCGGTGCGCTGGCGGGAGCTTCGACTGCGGACGCCGCCACAGCCGCCTCCACCCGCCACACCTCGCCGCTGCGCGGCGGCAGCACCAGGCTCAGCGCGCCGTCCGCGCCGACGTCGAGGTCGCGCGGATCGCCGTCGATCGCGAACACCCCGCGCAACCGCGTCCCCGGCGCCAGCCCGGTATCGAGCCGATCCAGCAGCACCGGGGTGTCGGCGCTGTTGAGCACGACCAGGGCGCGGCCGTCGCCGCCGTCCATGCGCCAGGCGATCGCGCCCGAGCGCGCGGCGTTGGCGGTCAATACCGTCGGTCGGCCGCGCGAGAACGCGCGATTGCCGCGACGCAACGCGATCGCGCGTTGTAGGTAGCGGTACAGCGGCGCATCGGTGGCGAAGTGGTCGCGGCCGCCGCTGCCGTGACCGGCGGCGAACATCGACGGGCGCTGCGTGGCGAAGCCCTGCTCGGTGCCGTAATAGATCACCGGGATGCCGGGCAGGGTCAGCATCGCCAGCAGCGCCTGCTTCAGCCCGGCCTCGCTGCCGCCGGCCAGGAAACGGTCGACATCGTGGTTGTCGACGAAGCTCGGCATCCGCCACGGATCGGCGTGCAGCGCCATCATCGAGTCGATCCGGTAGGCCAGTTCGGCACTGGGACGGCCGCGCGCGAACACCTCGCCGAGGCTGCCGTACAGCGGGAAGTTGATCATCGACGGCAGCCCGCCCGGGGTCCGCATGTAGCCATCGAGCTTGCGCGCCTGCGCGTCGGCGAAGGCCTTGTCGCTGCCGAAACCCTCACCGAACGCGAGGAAGTCGTCGCGACCGGTGGCGGCGGCGACGCGGGCGACGCCCGGCGCTTGCGGGTCGTCGGCATGCAGGAAGTCGGCGAAGAAGTCCGCGGGCACGTGGAAGGCGGTGTCGACCCGGAACGCATCCACCCCGACCTCGCGTATCCAGCGGCCATAGCTCTCGCGCAGCGCGCGCCGCACCGCCGGGTGCTCCGTGTTCAGGTCGTCCAGGTCGGCCAGCTGGCCGTCGAGTTCCTGGCGCCGGTCGGTGTAGTCGGCGATCGGCGCGGTCCAGTGGTAGGTCGCGGCGGCGCGGTCCCCGGCATCGGCAGGGTCGTTGCGGTCGAACGGCGGCTGCGCCGGCGCCATTCTGCCTTGAGGATCGCTGCGCAGATGGCAGCGCGCGGCGGCGGTATCGGCCGCACCGGAACGGTCGCAGGCGATCCAGTCGCCGGTATGGTTCACCACCACGTCCTGGATCAGGTACATGCCGCGCGCGTGCACCCCCCGCGACAGCGCGCGGTAGTCGTCGAGGCGACCGTAGTGGGGGTCGACCGCGGAGAAGTCGCTGGCCCAGTAGCCGTGATAGCCGCTGAAGCTGCGCGACGGGTTCAGCCACTGGTTGGCGACCGGCGGGGTGATCCACAGCGCCGTCGCGCCGAGCCCGCGGATGTAATCCAGGCGCCGGTTCAGCCCGCGCAGGTCGCCGCCGCTGTAGCGGCCGCCGTCGGCGGGGTCGTACTCGCCGAGGCCCTGGTCGTTGTTGGACGGGTCGCCGTCGTCGAAGCGGTCGACCATGGCGAAGTAGACGACCTGGTCGCGCCAGTCCGGCGAGGCGACATGCAATTTGCCGGCATGCAGCTCACCGGCATGCAAGTCGTCGGCACGCGGTTCGCCGGCGCTGACCGGCACCGTCGCCGACACCATTGCCAGCGCGGCCAGCCACGCGAGCGACGACGGCAGCGGCCTGGATTTGGATCGATCCTGCATGACATCCCCCGTCGCGGCACCGAGGTCACATGTTCCCCGCCGCCGCCACCGCGGCGCGAGTGCAAACGTCTGCAACTTCAGTGAATACGTTTGCAACGTCCATTGTGCAGCTGCACCCGCGTCTACTATCGCCCCACGCCAGATTCCGGAGCGGCCCGAACGCCGGCTCCGTGGTGCCGCCGGGGGCGGCGTCCGAGGCGTTTTTCGGGCCTGCCGGGACAAGGACGCACAGACGTCCGCCGTTCGAACCACCGGCGGCCAACACCAACCGTGTGGAGGGGAAGCATGTTGCAACTCAGGCGTAATCTACTCAGCGTGGCGCTGGCATCGGCGGCCGCGCTGATGGCGACGGGCGTGCACGCACAGTCCGCCGCCGAGCCTGCCAACGATCAGGAAACCGGCAACGACGCGTCGGCGCAGACGTCCGACACCACCACGCTCGACAGCGTGGTCGTCACCGGCATCCGCGCCGGCATCGAAAGCGCGATCTCGTCGAAGAAGGAGTCGACCTCGATCGTCGAGGCGATCTCGGCCGAGGACATCGGCAAGCTGCCTGACATCAGCATCGCCGAGTCGCTCGCCCGCCTGCCCGGCCTGGCCGCGCAACGCGTCGCCGGCCGCGCGCAGGTGATCAGCGTGCGCGGCCTGTCGCCGGACTTCGCGACCACCCTGCTCAACGGCCGCGAGATGGTCAGCACCGGCGACAACCGCAGCGTCGAGTTCGACCAGTACCCCTCCGAGCTGTTCAACAGCGTCACCATCTACAAGACCCCGGACGCGGCGCTGATCGGCCAGGGCCTGTCGGGCACGATCGACATGCGTACCGTGCGCCCGCTCAGCCACAGCGAGCCGGTGATCTCGATCGGCGGCCGCTACCAGCGCAACTCGCTGGGCTCGGCGGCCAATGCCGACGACGACGGCAACCGCTTCAACGCCAGCTACATCGACCAGTTCGCCGACAACACCTTCGGCTTCGCGATCGGCTACTCGCACTCCGAGACGCCGATCCAGGAGAACCAGGTCGGCCTGTACGAGCCGTGGAAGCAGGTCAGCGACGGCGAGCGGCCGGGTGTCGCTGGGGGTACGTGGTACTCCGACGGCATCAAGGCGCTGCGCCGCACCGGCGAGACCGAGCGCGACGGCGTGATGGCGACCCTGCAGTACCGCCCGTCCAATGCCTGGAACAGCACTCTCGACCTGTTCTACTCCAAGGCCGAGCAGGTCGACACCGCCAACCAGTTCGAGGTCAACCTGGGCAACTACAACGGCAACTACACGCCGGGCCTGGACATCCTCGACCCCGAGATCAACGGCAACGGCACCTTCACCGGCGGCACCGTGACCGGCGTGTACCCGCTGGTGCGCGGCATGTACAACAAGCGCGAGGACAAGATCCGCGCGTTCGGCTGGAACAACGAGTTCAACGTCGGCATGGTGCAGTTGGTCGCCGACGTCAGCTACTCCAAGGCCACCCGCGACGAGATCAACCTGGAGAACAACACCCAGCTGGCGCCGATGCCGCAGTTGGACAGCCTGCGCCTGGACTACTCCAACCGCGACTTCTCGCAGATCGTGCCCGGACTGGACTACTCCAATCCCGGTGCGCTGTTCCTGACCAACACCATCTACGGCTCCGGCTACGGCAAGGTGCCGCAGGTCGAGGACGAGCTGCGCGGCTACCGCTTCGCCGCGCTGATGCCGGCGCCGCAGGCACTGAGCTGGCTCTCCGACATCGAGGTCGGCATCAACTACTCCGATCGCGAGAAGAACAAGCGCCAGCCCGAGGGCAACATCCTGCTCGGCGCTCAGGGCGACACCACCATCGCCGACGACCTGCAGTACGGCCTGGTCGACCTGGGCTTCGCCGGCATCGGCCGGATCCCGACCTGGAACGTGCCCGGCGCGGTCTCGCGCTACATGGTGTTCAACCCGACCGAGGACGCCTCCTACCTGGTGTCCAAGGCGTGGACGGTCAACGAGAAGATCACCACCGGCTACGTGCAGGCCGACATCAACACCCAGTGGGGCTCGGTGCCGGTGCGCGGCAACATCGGCGTCCAGCTCCAGCACACCGACCAGTCCTCCAACGCGAACTACTGGGACGGCACCCAGCCGGCTGGCAGCAACGTGCGACCGTTCGAGGACGGCAAGACCTACACCGACGTGCTGCCGAGCCTGAACCTGGCGTTCGAGTTCGAGCACGAGCAGACCCTGCGCGTCGCCCTGGCGCGCCAGCTGGCGCGCGCCCGCGTCGACCAGATGCGCGCCGCGCTGGAGTTCGGCGTCGACAGCTCGACCGGCCGCCCCGGCGCCAGCGGCGGCAACCCGCGCCTGGACCCGTGGAAGGCCAACGCGCTGGACATCTCCTACGAGAAGTACTTCGGCAACCGCGCCTATGTCGCTGCCGCCTACTTCTACAAGGACCTGCGCAGCTACATCTTCACCGAGACCCGTGACGGCTACGACTTCAGCGAACTGGTCGCCGACTACGTGCCGCCGCCGGGCTCGCCCCCGGCGCAGACCACCGGCAACTTCACCGCGCCCTACAACGGCAAGGGTGGCAGCCTGCAGGGCCTGGAGCTGAGCGCCTCGCTGCCGCTGGACCTGCTGTGGGAGCCGCTGCAGGGCTTCGGCATCATCGCCAGCGCCAGCTTCAACGACAGCAACATCAAGATCCGCGATCCCGAAAGCGCGTCCAGCGTGGGCGACGGCGACATCAGCCTGCCGGGCCTGTCGGACGAGGTGTACAACCTGACCGCCTACTTCGAGCGCAACGGCTTCGAGGCGCGGGTCAGCCAGCGCAAGCGTTCGGACTTCATCGGCGAGATCGGCAACTTCGCCGGCAACCGCACGCTGCGCTACGTGGTCGGCGAGGACATCATCGACGCCCAGGTCAGCTATACCTTCCCCGAAGGCAGCCGCCTGGGCGGCGTCAGCCTGCTGCTGCAGGCGCAGAACCTGACCAACTCGCCGTACCAGACCTACGCCGCCAGCAAGGACCGGCCGCTGGAGTACATCGAGTGGGGCCGCACCTACCTGTTCGGCGTCAACGTCAAGTTCTGACCTCGAGCGCGCGGATGCCCCCAGCGGGCATCCGCCGCGGACAGCACCCACCGATATCCCTGCCCCGCCGGCCTCCGGCGGGGTTTTTTTGTGGCGTCAGCGGCCGTGGATACGGCGGATCAGGCGCCAGCCCCTCCGGGCAAAGGAATGAACGGCAAGCACCGTCATCACCAGCATGCAAAGGATGACCGAGACGATCGCCAGCCCCATCAGGAACAGTGCGAACAGGAACAGCCAGTCCTGTTCCGCCATCCGACCGATGAACCCCAGGACGAAGGCGAGCACTGCGACCCCGACGGCCGCGAACGCATATCCCAGCACCCGGTAGTAGAGAGGGTCTTCGCGCCTCATATGCGACGCGATCAGGGCAAACAGCGATCTCATGCGCGGCCCCTCGATGGCAGCGACCGCACCGCCGTGCCCGGACCGGCACGCCGCCTTTCCGGCATCGCAACGAGCCCGCTCAACCACCACCTCACGGTTGCAAGCGTTCGAGCAGATCGCCCATTCGCTCTCTCACGTTCGGCTCGGCCGCGTTCCGGCAGACGCGGCACGACGCGCGCGCCGTCCACTCCGGAACTCGCATATGTGCCCCAGGATCAGGCCCAACAGACAGGCGGACGCCGCGAGCCAGGCCCCGAACCCGCCTATCGCGTCCTCGGGCAGGATCAGACACCCTTTGAACACGAACAGGACCCAGGCAACCGGGAATACGATCGTCCAGCCGCGCCCCAGGCGGGCATGCATGCGCAGCAGCCCGAAGGCCACCGCCAACGCCACCGCGCAGATCACCATGACAATCCCATTGTCCATGCCTGCCTCCTGCATCCTGCGTGCCCAGCCGACAGTGGTGCATGCCGACGGCGACCGCCGCATCTTCGCACGGAGCGAAGACCGAACCGGCAGCGCTCAGCCGTTCGAACGTCCCCGCATCGACATCGCCGCGCCGAGCAGGCCCGGGTAGGGGTGGGTGATCGCCTGCACGGCGATCGCTTCCAGGTAGGCGACGAAGCGGCCCTTGGCGAGGAAGCGCTCGCGGAACGCGCTGCTGCGCAGGAACGGCAGGAAGCGCGGCACCATGCCGCCGGCGATGGTCACGCAGCGCGCGCCGTGGACCAGGGCGACGTCGCCGGCGACG
>NZ_VICD02000287.1 GCF_006546735.2 Marilutibacter maris
AGGTTCATCCGGGGCTCCTGGGGTGCTGTTTGGGTCGCACCTACAGAATTCCGGGATCGCCCCGGATGAACAACCTACTGAAAGATCACACCTAGGCGCCCGCTGGCCGTGGGCGAACCGTTCGAGGCCGGCGGTCACCGCAGACTCGCCATCGCGGCGCCGGCCGCCGGAGCGATGGCGCCGCGGAGCGACGACCTCAGTCGGCGAGGCGCACGGCGCCGCCGCTGACGCTGATCGGACCGGTGGCCGGGATGTCCACGTTCAGCAGGCTGGGGCGGCCCATGTCCACGCCCTGGTGGATCACGACGCGGGTCGGCGCCGTCACCAGCGCGAGGTCGCGCAGATAGGCGCCGAAGGCCGCCGCGGCGGCGCCGGTGGCCGGGTCCTCGACCACGCCGCCGACCGGGAACGGGTTGCGCGCGTGGAATACCGTGTCCGACTCCCGCCAGACCAGGTCGACCGTAGTCAGGTCCGCGGCCAGCATGCAGTCCTTGAGCGCCTGGAAGTCGTAGTCCAGCGCGGCCAGGCGCTCGCGCGAGCCGGCCGCCAGAATCAGATGGCGCGCGCCGGCGAAGGCCACCCGTGGCGGCAGCGCCGGGTCCAGGTCCCGTTGCGACCAGCCCAGTGCCGTCAGCGCGCCGTCCAGCAGCACGTCCGGGGCGTCGTACAGATGCGGCGGCACGCTGGTCAGCGTGGCCTGGGTGCCGGCGGCCTCGCGCCGGGTCGTCACCGGCACCGTGCCGGCCCGGGTCTGGAACACGAAGTCGCGCGGCCCGACCCGCTCGGCGAGCGCGACCGCCGCGGCGATGGTGGCGTGGCCGCAGAACGGCACTTCGGCCAGCGGACTGAAGTAGTGGACCGCGTAGCGGTCGGGTTCCGTGGCGGGGTGCAGGAAGGCAGTTTCCGAGTATCCCAGTTCGGCGGCGATGGACTGCATCAGGGGCTCGTCCAGGGGCACGTCGGTGACGACGACGCCGGCCGGGTTGCCGCCGTCGCGGGTGTCGGTGAAGGCGGTGTAGCGCAGTGGGATGGGTGCTGTCATCGAGGGGCTCGTGGGTGCGGGGTCATCCTTGAGTTGCCGCCGCCGCGGGGACGGAACAACGACAGGTCTGGATCACTGCGTGCCACGGATACAGCGAATCGGCGTTCGCCGCCCGCGCCCCGAGCCAGGCCCGCGCCAACGAAAACGCCGCCCCGGAGGGCGGCGCTGTCGTCGATCGAGGCGCGGCGCCCCGACTCAGTCCATGTTGTCCAGGGCCGATTTCTCGCCCGCGAACGGGTTCAGCTTGCGCCAGTCGCTCGGGTAGTCCGGCCAATCGCCCTTGAGGTAGGGGTGGTCGGGCGCCTGCTGCTGCAGGGTCGCGCGCGCGCTGGCGGCCAGCGCCTCGTTGCCCAGGCCCTCGTAGGCGGCGGCGAGGGTGGCGACCGCGTCGTTCTGGTACTTGCTGTCCGGGTAGGTCTCCATCAGCGTGGTGGCCCGGCTGGCGGCGGCGACGTAGGCGGTGCGGCGCAGGTAGTACAGCGCCACGTCCATCTCGTGGCGGGCGAAGATGTCGCGCAGGTCGTTCATCCGCGACCGCGCGTCGGCGGCGTAGCGGCTGTTCGGGTAGCGGTCGACCACCAGCTTGAAGTCGTTGTAGGCCTGGCGCGGGGTGTCCAGGTCGCGGCGGCTGGCGTCCAGGCGCCAGACCCGTTGCAGGAACACCGCGTCGCGGCTGGAGTTGGCCAGGCCGCGCAGGTAGTACATGTAGGCGGCGTTGCGGTGGGTCGGATAGGTGCGCAGGAAGCGGTCGATGCTGCTGACCGCGTCGTCGTGCTTGCCGGCCTTGTATTGGGCGTAGGCGGTCTCGACCAGGGCCTGCTCGGTGTACTGGCCGTACGGATACTGCGCGACCAGCCGCTTGAACGTGATCTCGGCCGAGGCCCAGTTGCCGTTGCGCATCGATTTCTGGGCCTTCTCGTAGAGGGCCTCGACCGGCTGGCCTTCGTCGCTGTCCTTGTCCTTGTCGCGGGAGCAGCCGGTTGCCAGCAGGGTGGCGATCACCAGTGCCGCGGCCAGGCGGGGCAGGGGGCGGACGAGGATGGAACCGGAGGTGGAGCTTGGAGTCATGGCAGGCTTGGACGGGCGCCGGAGGCACGAACTGCCGATAATAGCAGTCCGGGCCAACCTGGCCTTAATCGAAGCCGAGGCCCCTGACCGCATGAGCGATGCAACCCCCGCATTGACCGCCACCGTCCCCGACAGCGCTTCCGGGCGCCGCTTCGACGCGGTGCTGGCCGAGCTGTTCCCGGACTATTCGCGCTCGCGGCTGGCGGCCTGGATCAAGTCCGGCGACGCCCGTCTCGACGGCCGCCAGGTCCGTCCGCGCGACCCGGTGCGTGGTGGCGAGACGGTCACCGTGAAGGTGATCGAGGAGGTCCAGACCCATTCGCAGCCGGAGGACATCCCGCTGGAGGTGCTGTACGAGGACGAGCACGTCATCGTGATCGACAAGCCGCCGGGCCTGGTCGTCCACCCCGGCGCCGGCAACCCCGCCGGCACCCTGGTCAATGCCCTGCTGCACCGCGATCCGGCGCTGGACAAGCTGCCGCGCGCCGGCATCGTCCATCGCCTCGACAAGGACACCTCGGGGGTGATGGTGGTCGCCCGCACCCTGGTCGCGCATACCGCGCTGGTCGAGCAGCTGTCGGCGCGCGAAGTGCACCGCCAGTACCTGGCGGTGGTGGTCGGCGCGATGGTCGCCGGCGGCACCGCCGACGCTCCGATCGACCGCCATCCGCGCGATCGCATCCGCATGGCGGTGCGCGAGGACGGCCGCGAGGCGGTGACCCACTACCGCCTGCGCGAGCGTTTTCGCGCCCACACCCTGGTCGAGTGCCGGCTGGAAACCGGCCGCACCCACCAGATCCGCGTGCACATGGCCCACATCAAGTACCCGATCGTCGGCGATCCGATGTACGGCGGTCCGCTGAAGCTGCCCAGGGGCGCCACCGCGGAGCTGGTCGAGGCCCTGCGCGGGTTCCGTCGCCAGGCCCTGCATGCGGAGACGCTGGAGTTCGCCCATCCGGTCAGCGGCGAGGCGGTGCGCTGCAGCGCGCCGATGCCCGCGGACATGCGGGCGCTGGTGAAGGCGCTGCAGGACGACAGCCGCGCCGCCGCCGAGGCCGGACGCTGACGTGGCCGCGGCGAGGTCCTGGCCGCGGC
>NZ_VICD02000288.1 GCF_006546735.2 Marilutibacter maris
CCGCGCGCCGCACGCCACGCGAAGGAGAAGCGATGCTGCAGACGATGACGTTCGATCTGGATGCGCTGCGCGCCGAGCCTGCCCGCAAGCGCGAGTTGTGGATGCGGCTGCGGGCGGCCCGCAAGGCGGCGCGCGGATGAGCGCGCTGGCCGTCGATGCCGTGCATCCGGCGGGCGGGTTGCGGCCGATGCGCGAGACCGACCTCGATGCGGTCTATGCGATCGAGATCGACGCCTACCCGTTTCCCTGGACGCCTGGCATATTCCGCGACTGCCTGCGCGCCGAGTATCCGGCGTGGGTGCTGCACGAGGACGGACGGATCGTCGGCTACTTCCTGATGAGCGTCGCCGCCGGCGAGGCCCACGTGCTCAACATCTGCATCGCCCGCGAGCGCCAGGGCCGCGGCTACGGCCGACGCCTTTTGCAGGCATTGCTGCACGTCGCCCGCGGACGAGGCGCGCAGCGGATCTTCCTGGAGGTGCGGCCCTCCAACCAGGGGGCGATCCGCCTCTACGAGCAGGAAGGGTTCAACGAGATCGGCCGGCGTCCCCGCTATTACCCGTCGCACGACGGTCGCGAGGACGCGCTGGTGATGGCGATCGAGCTGCTCGACCCGTAGCGGCTCGGTCCATGGGAGCGGCGTTCCCGGCCAAACCGGTGTCGCCGCTCCCGCGAAGGGCCGGGTCGGAGAAGGCTTAGCCCAGCTTCGCGCGCTGGGCGGCCAGGGCCTCGTGCTGCTGGCTCCAGTCGGCCAGGCGCTTGCGTTCCTGCTCGACCACCGCCTCCGGCGCGTTGCTGACGAAGGTCGCGTTGCCGAGCTTGCCGTTGCACTTGGCGATCTCGCCGGCGACGCGCTTGATCTCCTTGTCCAGGCGGCTGCGCTCGGCACCCAGGTCGACCAGGCCTTCCAGCGGCACCAGCAGCCTCAGCTCGCCGACCACGGCGGCGGCTGCGGCCGGGGCTTCGGCGCCGTCGGCCAGCGCGTCGATCGATTCCAGGCGGTTGAGGAAGCGCAGTTGCGAGCCGAACCGCGCGACCCGGGCATGGTCGGCCTCGCCGCCACCGGCCAGCAGCAGCGGCACCTGCCGGGTCGGCGCGACGTTCAGCTCGCTGCGCACGCGGCGCAGCGCCGAGACCATCGACTTGAGCCACTCCACGTCGGTCTCGGCGGACTGGAAGCCGACGACGTCGATGTCGCCCTGGGCCGGATAGGGGCGGCGCATGATGGTGCCGTCCAGGCCCAGTCGCGGCGCGACCGCCTGCCACAGCTCCTCGCTGACGAACGGCACCAGCGGGTGCAGCATCGACAGCAACCGCTCGAGCACGTAGAGCAGGGTGTGGCGGGTGCTGTCGGCGGCCGCGGCGTCGCCGCCGCCCAGGGCCGGCTTGGCGAGCTCGACGAACCAGTCGCAGAACGCGTTCCAGGCGAACTCGTACAGGGTCTGGCTGAGCAGGTCGAAGCGGTAGTCGGCGAAGTGGCGGGTGGCCTCGGCGGCGGTGGCGTCGAGGCGGGCGAGGATCCAGCGTTCGGCGTCGGTGCTCGGTCGCGGCACGCCTTCGAAACGGCTGTCCTCGGTGTTCATCAGCACGAAGCGGGTGGCGTTCCACAGCTTGTTGCAGAAGTTCTTGTAGCCCTCGGCGCGACCGAGGTCGAACTTGATGTCGCGGCCCGGGCCGGCCAGCGCGGCGAGGGTGAAGCGCAGCGCGTCGGCGCCGAAGGCGGGAATGCCGTCGGGGAACTCCTTGCGGGTCGCCTTCTCGATCTTCTCGGCGGTCTTGGGCTGCATCAGGCCGGTGGTGCGCTTGGCGACCAGGTCTTCCAGCGCGATGCCGTCGATCAGATCGAGCGGGTCGAGCACGTTGCCCTTGGACTTGGACATCTTCTGGCCGTGCGCGTCGCGGACCAGGCCGGTGATGTAGACGTCGCGGAACGGCACCTCGCCGGCGAAGTGATCGGTCATCATGATCATCCGGGCGACCCAGAAGAAGATGATGTCGAAACCGGTGACCAGCACCGACGACGGCAGGAAGCGGTCGTAGCCGCGCGTGGCCATGGTCTCCGGGTCCGGCCAGCCGAGGGTGCTGAACGGCCACAGCGCCGAGGAGAACCAGGTCTCCAGCACGTCGCTGTCCTGGCGCAGCGCGATCTCGTCGCCGAGCCCGTGGCGGGCCCGGACCTCGGCCTCGTCGCGGCCGACGAAGATGTTGCCGGCCTCGTCGTACCAGGCCGGGATCCGGTGCCCCCACCACAGCTGGCGGCTGATGCACCAGTCCTGGATGTTCTCCATCCAGTGGCGGTAGGTGTTGATCCAGTTGCCGGGCACGAACTTCACATCGCCGTTCTGCGCGAGCTCCAGGCCGCGCGCGCCGAGCTTGTCCATGCGCACGAACCACTGGTCGGTCATAAACGGCTCGATGACGGTGCCGGAACGGTCGCCGAACGGCTGCATGATCGGCTTGGAGTCGACCCGAGGCTGGCCGTCGGCGTCGGTCACCGCCAGCCCCTCGGCGGTGATTTCGGCGACCACGCGCTCGCGGGCCTCGTAGCGGTCGAGGCCGCGCAGTTCCTCCGGCACGAGGTTGATCTCGCCGACATCCCCGGCGTCGCGCTCGCCGCGGGCGATCTGCCCGGCGATGCGCGCGCTTTCCTCGTAGGACAGGCCGTCGCCGCGCATGCGCGCGACCTCGTCCATCAGCGCGTACATCGGAATGCCGTTGCGGGCGGCCACCGCATAGTCGTTGAAGTCGTGGGCGCCGGTGATCTTGACCGCGCCGGATCCGAACGCCGGATCCGGGTAGCTGTCGGTGATGATCGGGATCAGGCGACGGTGCTGCTTCGGGCCGACCGGGATCTCGCACAGCTTGCCGACGATCGGCGCGTAGCGCGCGTCGGAGGGGTGCACCGCGACCGCGCCGTCGCCGAGCATGGTCTCCGGGCGGGTGGTCGCGATCGAGATGTAGTCGCGGGTCTCGCGCAGGGTCACGTTGCCGTCGGCGTCGCGCTCGATGTACTCGTAGGTCTCGCCGCCGGCCAGCGGGTACTTGAAGTGCCACATGTGGCCGGGCACCTCGCGGTTCTCCACCTCCAGGTCGGAGATCGCGGTCTTCAGCACCGGATCCCAGTTGACCAGGCGCTGGCCGCGATAGATCAGCCCTTCCTCGTGCAGGCGCACGAAGGCTTCGACCACCGCCTTGGCCGGCATCGGGTCCATCGTGAACACGCTGCGGCTCCAGTCGCCGGAGGTGCCGAGCCGGCGCATCTGCCGCTCGATGGTGCCGCCGGAATGGTGCTTCCACTCCCAGACCTTTTCGATGAAGCCGTCGCGTCCCAGCGAATCGCGGGTCTCGCCCTTGCCTTCCAGCGCCAGATTGCGGCCGACCACCATCTCGGTGGCGATGCCGGCATGGTCGCTGCCCATCTGCCACAGCACATCGAAGCCGCGCATGCGGTGGTAGCGCACCAGCGCGTCCATCAGGGTGTGCTGGAACGCGTGGCCCATGTGCAGGGTGCCGGTGACGTTCGGCGGCGGCAGCAGGATGCAGTACGGCTCGCCCTTGCCGGTCGGCGCGAATACGCCGCTGGACTCCCACTGCTGGTAGAGCCGGGATTCGAACTGGGTGGGGTCGTAACTGGAGGCGAGGGACATGGGAGCGGGGTGTTGGTTCGGGAATGGTCGGGGTGTGAACGGTCGGGACCACGGGCGGTCCCGGTCCGGGTTACATATCGTGCTTGTTCACGTCCAGGCCAAGGGCCTGGTACTGCTTCCAGCGTTCGCGCAGCGGCCCGCGCGCGTTCTCGTCGGCGGGCACCACCTCGAGCACGCGCTCGAACGTGCCTTCGACCGCGTCGTCGCGCAGGTTGATCACGATCGGGCGCAAGGGCACGCCGGCGTCCGGCGGCGCGATCAGCACCTCGGCTTCGTCCTCGTCGGCGTCGACGCCGACGATCTGGTGCGGGATGAAGGCGTCGGGATCGAACGACCACAGCAGGTCGTCCAACTGCTCGGCCTGGGCGGCGTCGCGCGCCAGCACCAGGGTCGGGGTGCCGGTCTCGTAGGCCTTGCGCGCCAGTTCGCAGACCAGGCGCAGCGGCTCCTCGCGGAAGCGCGGCTTGGAGATCAGGTAGAAATCGGCACGTGGCATGGTTTCAGGCGTCGAGGGTGATGGCGGCCACCGCGGCGCCCAGCAGCAGGCACAGCGGCGAATAGAAGCGGGTGTCGAGCCTGGCGAAGCGGCCATGCCGCTCGCGCTTGAACATGCCGACCCAGCGGAAGTCGCCGATGCCGCGCGCGACGAACACCAGCACCAGTGCGACCGCCGCCGCGCGCACCGCGATCGCCGGCAGTGGCGGTTGCCAGTGCCCGGATACCGCCATCACCGTCGCCGCGGCGGCGGCCAGTGCGACGGCCACGGCGATGGTGGCGGCACGCGAGGGCTCGAACAGCGGGCGTCCATCCGCCCGCATCGGCACCGCGGCGTCGGCCCACTGCCGCGCGCCTCCCGCCGCCCACACCAGGTGCAGGGCGGCGAGGGCGGACAGCACCAGGCAGACGGCCAGGCCCAGCATCTCAGCCGGCCTGGTCGAGCAGCCACTGGCTGAGCAGGCCGACCGGTCGGCCGGTCGCCATGCCCTTGCGGCCCTCGTCGCTGGCGCTGCCGGCGATGTCCAGGTGCGCCCAGCGCTGGCCCTCGGTGAACCGCGACAGGAAGCAACCGGCGGTGATCGCGCCGGCCCAGCGGCCGCCGATGTTGTAGACGTCGGCGTAGGTCGAGTCGAGCATGCTCTGGTACTCGTCCCACAGCGGCAGGCGCCAGGCGCGGTCGAACACCTGCTCGCCGGCGTTCAGCAACTCGCCGGCGAGATCGTCGTGCTTGCTCATCAGGCCGCTGGCGTACTTGCCCAGCGCGACCATGCAGGCACCGGTCAGGGTGGCGACGTCGACCAGCGCGGCCGGTTCGAAGCGCTGCGCGTAGGTCAGCGCGTCGCATAGGATCAGGCGGCCCTCGGCGTCGGTGTTGCCCACCTCGATGGTCTTGCCGGACATGCTGGTCAGCACGTCGGACGGGCGGTAGGCGTCGGCGTCGGGCATGTTCTCGACCGCCGGCACCACCACCACCAGGTTGACTGGCAGGGCCATGCCGACCGCGGACACGAAGGTGCCCATCACGGTCGCGGCGCCGCACATGTCGAACTTCATCTCCTCGATCCCGCCCTGGACCTTGAGGTTGATGCCGCCGGTGTCGAAGGTGATGCCCTTGCCGACCAACACGTAGGGCTTGCTGTCGCCACCATTGTTGTACTTGAGCACGATCAGGCGCGGCGGATTGGCCGAACCGCGGCCGACCGCGAGCAGCGAGCCCATGCCGAGCTTCTCCATCTCGGCGCGCTCGAGCACTTCGCACGCGGTGTTGTCGAAACGGTCGGCGAACTTCTTCGCCTGCTCGGCCAGGTAGCCGGGATTGCAGACGTTGGGCGGCAGGTTGCCCAGCTCGCGGGCGAACTCGACGCCGGCCGCGGTGCCCTTGCCCAGCGCCAGCGCCTTGCCGTCGTCGCCGCTGATCGACAGCCGCTGCAGGCCCTTGTGGTTGCGGGCCTTGTTGTTCTCGCCGAGGGTCGCGGTATAGCGATAGGCGGCGTGGTCGGCGGCGATCGCGGCCTGGCGGATCGCCCAGGCGCCGTCGCGGCCGGCGACCGGCAGCTCGGACAGGGTCAGCAGGGCATGCGCGACCGGGCCGGTCTTCAGGGCGCGGACCGCGTCGGCCACCGCCTTCAGGTACTGCGGCACGCCGAACTTGCCGGCCTCGCCGAGGCCGACCACCAGCACGCGCGGCGAGGCCACGCCTTCGAGGTCGTGCAGCAGCGCGGTCTTGCCGGTCTTGCCGCTGACGTCGCCGCGTTCGGCCAGGGCCTTGATCCGGCCGCCGCTGGCCGCGTCGATCGCGGCGGCGGCGGGGGACAGCGAGTTGTCGGCGAACATGCCCACGACGATGCAGTCGGCTGCGGCAACAGCGGCGGCGTCGCGGTTCAGGTCGAATTCGAGGGCCATGAAACAGATTCCCGGGGTAAGGATGGATTGATTACGTACAATCGGCGGCTGGACCGCCCGGCCGGGCTTCCCGATCGGGAGCCCGGGGCCGGCGGATGGAGGCGATGACGCCTCCCGCCGTGGACGAAAGAACCCCCGAGTCTAGGGCCTGACAACGCTATTGGGAAAGGCCACGCCGCATTCGGACGCGTGCGGGGCGAGGAGAAACAGAGCTGCCATGTCGATGAAAGACCGAGCCGGAACGCCGCGCCGCCTGCG
>NZ_VICD02000289.1 GCF_006546735.2 Marilutibacter maris
GCCGCGATGAAGCTTTCATGGGAAGGCCCGGTCGCAGCTTACGCAGCTCCTACAGGAGTGATGGCCCTTCTTGTAGGAGCGGCGTGAGCCGCGATGAGGCTTTCATGGATGGGTTCTCGCGGCTTGCGCCGCTCCTGCGGGGCAGGGGAGGGGGACAGGTCCTTGACTCGCTAATGAGAATTATTATCATTCGTGTCTCACCCCGAACGAGCCACGACCATGTCCCTGCGCCAGTCGATCGCCGTCCCGTCCGCCGCTGTAGCTCCGTTCCCGACCCGTCCCGTCGAGCGTGCACTCGAGCGCTCGTTGCCGCCCGCGCCTCCGCGCGGCGCCCTGCTCGACAGCGATGCCCTGTTGCGCGGTACCCGTGAAGTGCTGATCCGTCACGGCGACGAGGTCTACCGTCTGCGCCACACCCGCAACGACAAGCTGATCCTGACCAAGTAGCGCCCGCCCGCGCCCCTGTTCGTCACCGGCGGGTTCTCTCTCCCCCGACGCCGGTGGCCGGTCGCCATGGACGGCGACATCCGCTTTCGCCGATGCGATCGCGGCCCCTTCCTCCGCATGCGAAGGCCCTGTCGCCGTCGCATGCGTTTCCATTCCGCCAGGTCGCCAGCCCGCTGTTGATGCAGCTGCCAGCCCGCCTCGGTCCCATCACGAGTCGCCAGCATGCCGCAGCCGTACCGAAATTCCGTCTCCAGATCCCTCGTTTCCCGCCTTGCGCCGCCAAGCGTACTGGCGCTGGCGGTCCTGGCCGCACTGCCGGCCTTCGCCGGGGCGCCCGCCGGCGGCGACGACACGCTCGTCACCGCAGTCGCGTCCTCGGCGGCCGAGATGGATCGCGTCGTCGTCACCGCGACCCGTACCGAACGCGCGATCGCCGACGTGCCGGCGACGGTGTCGGCGATCTCGCGCGAGGAGATGGACGCGACCATCACCCGCGACCTCAAGGACCTGTTCCGCTACGAGCCCGGGGTCACCGTCACCTCCGATTCGGTCCGCTTCGGCATCGGCGACATCCGCATCCGCGGCCTGGGCGGCAATCGGGTGCGCCTGGTCACCGACGGCATTTCGGTGTCGGACGCGTTCTCGATCGGCAGCTACTCCAATGCCAATCGCAACTTCGTCGACCTCGACACCCTGAAGGCGGTCGAGGTCGTGCGCGGCCCCTCCAGCGCGCTGTACGGCTCGGATGCGCTCGGCGGCGTGGTCGCCTTCATCACCAAGGACCCGGAGGACTACCTGGATGCCGGCAAGGATAGCCATCTGGGCATCAAGCTCGGTTACGACGGCGACTGGCAGGGCCTGTTCGGTGGCGTCACCAGCGCGTTCGCGGGCGAACGCTGGAGCGGCCTGGTCGCGGTCGGTCACCACCAGGGTCGGGAAACCGACAACAAGGGCGAGGACCGCAGCGACGGCAGCGCCCGCACCGCGCCGAACCCGCAGGAGCGCGACGGCCGCAGTCTGCTGGCCAAACTGCTGTACGCGACCGGCACCGACAGCCGCCTGCGCCTGACCGTGGAGGGCAACGAGGACAGCACCGGGACCGACGTGCGTTCCGCGCTCGGCTTCCAGCCCTTCACCGGCGCGACCACCACCGCGATGGACGGCGACGATCATCAGACCCGTGCGCGGATATCGCTGGCATGGGAGGCGGATGCGCTCGATCGCGCGTTCGCCGACAGCCTGCACGTGCAGGTCTATCGCCAGGACAGCGAGACCACCCAGGACACCCGCGAGGCGCGCATCACCGCCAGCGCCGGCGCGCACGTGCGCGAACGTTCGTTCAACTTCGATCAGCGCGAGTACGGACTGCAGGCGAACCTGCGCAAGGACTTCGCCACCGGTCGCGTCGATCACACCTTGACCTACGGTCTGGAGCTGTCGCGCGACCGCGTGCGCCAGAAGCGCGATGGCCGGGTGTTGTACGCGGACGGCTCGAGTTCGCCGGCAATGCCGCCGGATGTGTTCCCGGTGCGCGATTTCCCCAACAGCGAGACCACCACCGCGGCGTTGTACGTGCAGGACGAGATGCGCTTCGCCGATGGCCGGGTCAGCCTGGTGCCGGGCCTGCGCATCGACCACTACCGGCTGCAGCCGGAGGTGGATTCGATCTTCGCCGAGGACAACCCGGGCGTCGCGGTCAGCGATCTGAACGAGACCAGCGTGTCGCCGAAGCTGGGCGTGGTGTGGCGCTTCGCCGAGGACTGGTCGCTGTTCGCCGGCTACGCGCACGGGTTCCGCGCGCCGCCGTACAACGACGTCAATCTCGGCTTCACCAACCTGCAGTTCGGCTACACCGCGATCCCGAACCCCGACCTGAAGCCGGAGACCAGCGACGGCGTCGAGGCGGGTCTGCGCTTCATGGGCGAGAAGGGCTACGCCAGCCTGTCGGCCTACTACAACCGCTACGACGACTTCATCGAATCGCTGGGCTTCATCGGCTTCAACCAACAGGGGCTGATGGTGTTCCAGTCGCGCAACGTCGCCGACGCCGAGATCTACGGCGTCGAGTTCAGCGGCGGAATCGAGTTCGGCGGCTTCAATCCGGCCCTGGAGGGCTGGTCGCTGCGTGGCGCGGCGTCGTGGTCGCAGGGCGAGGACCGCGCCGATGGCACCTCGTTGGCCGGCATCGATCCGCTGCGCGCGACCCTCGGCCTGGCCTACGACCAGGAAAACTGGGGCGTCGAACTGGCCGGCCGCTTCGCCGCGCGCAAGCGCGATCTTCCGCAGGACACCCAGTTCGCGACGCCGGGCCATGGCGTGCTCGACCTGCTCGCGCACTGGAACTTCGCGCCGGGGACGACCGTCAACGCCGGCGTGTTCAATCTGGCCGATGATCGCACGTACTGGGCCAGCGGCGACCTGCCGGTCGGTGTGCTGGCCAGCAGCGACACGCTCGATCGCTATACCGCGCCCGGCCGCAACGTCGGCGTCAGCCTGTCGGTGAACTGGTGATGCACGCCGATCGCAGCCGACGCTTCCCGCACTTCAAGCACGCTCCAGCCAGCCAGGGGAATCCATCATGAATCCGCATATCCGATCCTCCGCGACGACCGCCGTGGCCTTCGCCGGCCTTGCGCTCGCCTGTGTGCTGTCTGCCGCCGCCGCCCGTGCCGGCGACCGCTCCGCCGATGACCTCGCCCGCGATCGCGCCGCGATCCTGGCGATGCGGGGCGAATACATCGTCGACTTCGCCTTCGACGAGACCGTGCGTCTGCAGCCCGGCTACGAGCGCAAGCCGGCGATGCGCAGCGGCGCCGACGAGACCGTGATCGTGGTCGAGGACAGCCCCGGTCGCATCGTCCTGCAGCACATCCTGGTCGACGCCAAGAGCCAGCACGTGACCAAGCACTGGCGCCAGGACTGGGTCTACCAGGCGTCCAACCGGTTCGAGTTCAGCGCCGACCAGACCTGGACCGTGCACCCGGTCGCGCCGACGCTCAACCAGGGCGCGTGGACGCAGTGCGTCTACGAGGTCAGCGACGCGCCGCGCTACTGCGGCACCGGCCGCTGGGAACACAAGGACGGCGTCTCGACCTGGACCAGCGATCCGAGCTGGCGGCCGTTGCCGCGCCGCGAGTACACCAAGCGCGAGGACTACAACGCGCTGTCGGTGGTCAACCGCCACACCGTAACCGTGAACGGCTGGACCCATGAGCAGTTCAATACCAAGGTGCTGCGCAAGCCCGACGGCAGCCAGGTCGAACTGGTCCGCGAGTTCGGCTTCAACGACTACCAGAAGGCCGAGGACATCGACTTCGGCGCCGCCTACAGGTACTGGGACGCGACCCGGGACTTCTGGGCGAAGGTGCGCGCGCGCTGGGACGCCTATCTGAGCCGGGCGCCGGGCGCGCACCTGAAGACCGAGATCGACGGCATGGCGATGATCATTCCGCTGTTCGAGCAGGCCGGCACGCTGGAGGAGGGCGGTACGGTCGGCGATGACGAAATCGATGCGGTGTTCGCCAAGTGGGTCGAGCCGGCGACGTCACCGGCGACGTCACCGGGGGCGTCGCCAGCGCGCTGACCGCGTGCCAGCCCCTGCATCCTGCCCCCGCATGCCGCAGACAGGAGAACCCCGGCGCCTGCGACGCGCCGGGGCCGGGGATGAACGGACACCGCTGGAGGTGCCTCGATCAGACGAAGGCGAGGCCGGCGGACGGTGCCGATGGCGGTGACGGCGGCGCCGGTGCGGCAGGTGC
>NZ_VICD02000290.1 GCF_006546735.2 Marilutibacter maris
CTGAAGCAGGTCGAGGCCGGCATGGCGGTCGCCGAGCTGGCCCGCCAGCACGGCTTCAGCCCGGCCAGCTTCTACCAGTGGCGGGCCAAGTACGGAGGGATGGAAGCCGAAGATGCCAAGCGACTGAAGGAGCTGGAGGCTGAGAACAACCGGCTGAAGCGGTTGCTGGCCGAGGCCCACCTGGACATCGAGGCGCTGAAGGTCGGCTTCGGGGTAAAACGCTAGCCCCGCAACGCAAGCGCGAGGCGGTCCGGCGCATGCTTGAACACACGAAATTGAGCGAGCGCCGGGCCTGCCGCCTTGCGGGGTTATCCCGCGATGCCTTCCGCAACGAGCCGGTCCCAACACCTGCCACACAGACGCTGTCGGCCCGGATCATCGAACTGGCTCAGCTGCGCCGGCGCTTCGGCTATCGCCGCCTGCACGACTTGCTGCGCCCGGAGTTCCCGAACGTGAACCACAAGAAGGTCTATCGCCTGTACCGCGAGGCGAACTTGGCCGTGCGTCGTCGCCGGAAGGCCAAGCGGCCGGTTGTAGAACGCCAGCCCTTGTTGCAGGCGAACCAGCCTAACGCGGTCTGGAGCATGGATTTCGTGAGCGACGCCCTGGCCAATGGCCGCCGGTTGAAGTGCCTGACCGTCGCCGACGACTTCAGCCACGAGTGCGTCGACATCGTGGTCGACCATGGCATCAGCGGTGCCTACGTCGTGCGCATGTTGGATCAGGCGGCCTGCTTCCGCGGCCATCCCCGTGCCGTGCGCACCGACAACGGCCCGGAGTTCACCAGCCGCGCCTTCATCGCCTGGACGCAGCAGCACGGCATCGAACACCTGCTGATCGAACCCGGCCGGCCGATGCAGAACGGCTACATCGAGAGCTTCAACGGCAAGTTCCGCGACGAATGCCTGAACGAGCATTGGTTCACGTCACTCGCCCAAGCCCGTGACGTCATCGCCGACTGGAGACGTGATTACAACGAGGTTCGACCGCACAGCAGCTGCGGCCGCATCCCGCCATCGCAGTTCGCTGCCAACCACCGAGCACAACAAGCCAACAACGCAGTAACCTTCAATCCCGGGCTTTGTCAGGAATGA
>NZ_VICD02000291.1 GCF_006546735.2 Marilutibacter maris
ACCTCGCCCTGGTCAGCAGCGCCAAGGCGGTGTTCATCGCCGGCGGCATCGTGCCGCAGTTGAAGGATTTCCTCGCCGACAGCCGGTTCCTGGCGCGGCTGCGCGACAAGGGCGCGATGCGGCCGGTGCTGGAGCGGCTGCCGGTGCGCCTGATCGAGAACGACCGGCTCGGCGTGATCGGCGCCGCCAACTGGTACCTGGAGCACGCAGATGTCGACTGAACCGATCGCCTGAACCGTACCGCCGCCGCCTACCGCGTCGGCGGGCCTGATGAATCAGGCGGAACGAGCCCTGCGCAGAAAGGGCCGGACCGCCGGATACGACCCGAGGGAGAGAGAAATGGCCATTGCACTTCGCAACACCCAACTACGTAGAACCCTGTTGTCGGCGAGCATCCTCGCCGCGCTGAGCTTCAGCGGCGCCGCGTTCGCCCAGGACGCCGCCCCCGCCGACGACGACGCGACCGATCTGGACGCGATCGTGGTGGTCGGCATCCGCGGCAGCCTGGAGAAATCGCTCGACACCAAGCGCGAGGCCGCGACCCATGTCGAGGCGGTCAGCGCCGAGGACATCGGCAAGCTGCCGGCCAAGAACGTCGCCGACGCGCTGCAGCAGTTGCCGGGCGTGAACATCAGCTCGTCCAGCGCCAGCGAAGGCGGCTTCGACGAGGCCGACCGGGTCAGCCTGCGCGGCACCAACCCGAGCCTGACCCAGACCCTGGTCAACGGCCACAACGTCGGTACCGGCGACTGGTTCGTGCTCAGCCAGGTCGCCAACGTCGGCCGCAGCGTCAGCTACTCGCTGTTCCCGGCCGAGATCGTCGACCAGGTGGTCGTGCACAAGTCCTCCGAGGCCAAGCTGGTCGAGGGCGGCAGCGCCGGCTCGGTCGACATCATCACCCGCAAGCCGCTGCAGTACGCCGATCCGTTGACCATCAGCGGCTCGGTCGGCGCGGTGCATTCCGATCTCGCCGGCGAGAGCGATCCGCAGGTCAGCGCGCTGCTGAACTGGAAGAACGACGCCGACAACCTCGGCGTGCTGGTGCAGGCCTTCTACCAGAAGCGCCACCTGCGCCGCGACGGCCAGGAAGTGGTCGGCGGCTACGGCCAGATCGGCCGCGATCCGGCGACCACGCCGGTGCTGGCCACCAATCCCGACCTTGCCGGCGTGCTGTACCCGAACCTGCTGGGCGCGGTGCTGTTCGAGCAGGAGCGCGAGCGCAAGGGCGGCGTGATCGACGTGCAGTTCCGCCCCAACGACAACCTCGAGCTGGGCCTGAGCGGCTTCTACTCCAAGCTGGAGGCCGACAACTACAACCGCAACTACATGATGTGGACCAGCCAGTTCGCCAATGCCTGCGCGCCTGATCCGGGCTATGTCGTGAGCAATGGCGTGCTGACCAGCGCGAACTATGCGCCCTGTGTGCCGAACCCGCCCAGTGCCACGCATGACGGCATCACCCCGTTCGGTGTCTACGACATGATCTCGCGCCCCGGAGCCAGCTCGGAGTCCAAGTACCTGACCCTGGACGTCGATTGGAAGGCGACCGACAATCTGGAATTCAGCTTCCAGGCCGGCACCACCAAGGGTAATGGCCGCAGCCCGGTCCAGGACGTGCTGGAAACCGGCGTGGCTCCGAACGCGGGCGCCAGCTGGTCGATGCACGGTATCGACAACGCGATCGACTGGAGCCTGGGTGGCAACAACACAGCAGGCACGCACCTGCCGAACAAGGGCTGGATCTTCGGCGGCCAGGGCATCGACGTGCTCGACAAGGAGGACTGGTTCGCGGTCGACGGTTCGCTGTTCCGCACCGACGGCGTCCTCGCCTCGCTGGACTTCGGCGTGCGTTACGCCGAGCACGAGCGCAGCAACGACTACGAGATCGCCCAGGGCCCGAACTGGGCCACCGACTGGACCAACATCGCCAACTACCCGACCACCGGCGGACGCTATCCGGGCGATTTCGGCAACGGGCTGGGCGGCCACTTCCCCGGCGGCATCTGGTACTACACGCCCGAGCAGCTGGCCCAGATCAATGCCGACTTCGCCAACCGCAACTATCCCGAGCGCTTCTACTTCTCCGATGTCTACGGGGTCGAGGAGAAGAACGCCGCGGCCTACATCCAGGCCAACTTCGACGGCGACGGCTGGGCGGGCAACGTCGGTCTGCGCTATGTCAGGACCGACAGCGACATCAGCTACACCCAGGCGCTGCCGATCGGCTCCGGGGTCCCGGGCGCGATCACCGGTTCGGCGTTCGGCGACTACCTGCCGGTCAGCGAGAGCAACGACTACAGCAAGCTGCTGCCCAGCGCCAACGTCAAGTTCGACCTGCGCGACGACCTGATCCTGCGCTTCGCCGCGTCGCGGACGATGACCCGTCCGGACTACTCGGCGCTGGCCGGTTCGCTGTCGCTGGACGACCTGACCCACACCGGCAGCGGCGGCAACCCCAAGCTCGACCCGCTGCTGTCGACCAACCTGGACGGTTCGATCGAGTGGTACTTCGCGCCGCGCGCGCTGCTGGCCTTCAGCGTGTTCCACATGGACCTGAAGGACTACATCACCTTCGGCAACCAGACCATCCAGTACAAGGACCAGCAGGCCAGCCAGGACGCCGGCATGGACGTCTATTCCGACTACCTGGTCTCGGTCCCGGTCAACACCGACGGCACCCTGAAGGGCTATGAGATCACCTACCAGCAGCCGATCGGCGAATGGTTCGGTGTCTCCGCCAACTACACCTTCGCCGACGGCGAGACCGACGACGGCAAGCCGCTCAACGGGGCCTCGCGCAACACCTACAACCTGTCGGCGTACTTCGAGAACGACCGCTTCAGCGCCCGCGTCGCCTACACCTTCCGCGAGGCGTTCTACGCCGGCGTGAGCCGCACCGACGCGTTCTACCAGGACGACTTCGGCACCCTCTCGGCCTCGTTCGGCTGGAAGATCAACGATGCGATGTCGCTGAGTCTGGACGGGTTGAACCTCAACGACCCGACCTACTCGTACTACACCGATAGCCCGGTCGGGGTGCTGCCGTACGCGATGTACTCCAACGGCCGCCAGTACTACCTGAACTTCCGCTTCAACTATTGATGCACGGTGTGTGACGGCGCGCGAAGGATCGCGCGCAGCAGTTGGTGTTTGACCCCTGGCGGGCCCGTATGCGGCGGGCCCGCCTCTTTCTTTCCGGCGGCCGGCGCGACGGCTGCATCGATAGCTGCATCGACGGCCGATTGACCCGAAGATGTCGGCACGGCAGATGAACGAAGGACGCGAGCGGATGACCCGAACCCGATCGAACGCGCGGCAGCGGTGGCTGGCGCATACCCGGTTGCCGATCATCGCGCTTGCCGGCGCGGCGGCGATCGCGCTGGCCGCCTGCGGCGACCGCGACGCGTCCCGGCCCGGAACGTTGGCGGCGGTCGCGG
>NZ_VICD02000292.1 GCF_006546735.2 Marilutibacter maris
CCGCCTCCGCCTCGGCCCGCGCCTTCGACTCGGCCAGGGCACGTTCGGCCTCCCGCAATGCCTCGCGCAACCGCGGCAGTGCCGGGGCGTCCGGATCGGCCCGCCCCATCAGCGCCAGCAGGCGCCCGCTCTCGGCGTTCTCGCCGCGCACCAGCGCCTGCTCGGCCGCGATCAGCAGGTAGGGCTGCAGCTCCACCAGCGCGGCGGCGACGCTGGCGTCGTCCGGGTCGCGCTCGCGCAGGGCGAGGTAGTACTCGATCGCGTTGTCGCCGGCCGGGGCGTGGATTCGGCGCTCGCGCAGCGCCGCGGTCGCCCGCTCGCGCAAACCGCCGCTGTCGAGGGTCGCGATCCGCGTGTCGGCGGCGGCCTCGAGCGCGCTCGACGCTGCCGGCGCCGGCGCCACGGTTGAAGGCCCCTCGGGCGCGGCGCTGCAGCCGGCGACAGCGACTGCGATCGATATCAGGATGGCGAAACGGCATTCGCGACGGTGCATGGCTGCGCCCCCTACGCAACGAAGCTGGGCAGGCTACGCAGGGCGTGTGACGGCGGCGCGGCAGATTGGCGACAGGCGGCGGCATCGGCGCCAACACAACAGATCCTGAAAAGCGGTGGCCGCGGTGAAATTGTGTAACTCCGCCACCGGGGCGTACCGTGTGCGCCATGCTGCGCCTTCACCGTGCCCTCCGCCCACTGTCGCTGCCGCGTCTGCTGATGCTGGCGCTGCTGGTGCTGGGCGTGCTGAGCAAGCCGGTGCTGGCCTCGATCGGCGAGATCCACGAACTGCAGCACGACCCCAGCGGACAACACCTGCTGCTGGAGAGCGACGACGGCCACCTGCCCGTCGTCGGTGCCGACACCCGCGGCGACGCCACCGCGGGCGACGGCGACGGCCTGATCCACGAACTGCTCCACTTCGCCCACTGCTGCGGCCAGTCGCCGCAGAGCGTGCCGGCCATGGCGATGACGGTGCCCGCGCCGGCCATCGCGACGAACCCGCCGGCGCCCGCCGCCGTGCCCGCGCCGCGCCACCGCGGCCAGGACGTATTCCGCCCTCCGATCGTCGAATGAGCCCGCCGGCCCCGCGCCGGTTTCCGCTTCCATCCCTTTCGGAGTGACCCCATGTTTCTGCGACTCGCGGCCATCGCCGCCGTGGTCGCTTGTGCCGTGGCAACGGGCCCGACCCGTGCCGGCGAGCGACTGAGCCTGGACGACGCCTTCGTGCGTGTCCTCAATACCCATCCCGACCTGCGCCTGGCCGATGCCCGGGTCGACATCCTGGCCGCCGAACGCGAGCGCGCCGCACTGCGCCCGCCGCTGGTGGCCGGCGCCGAGCTGGAGAACGCCTTCGGCAGCGGCGCCGCCTCCGGGCTGCGGGCGGCCGACCTGACCCTGAGCC
>NZ_VICD02000293.1 GCF_006546735.2 Marilutibacter maris
ACCGGCACCAGGGCGTCCGGACGGCCGCCGGCCAGCACCGGCACGAGCGCGGCGGCCATCCATTCGCCCAGACCGCGGCCGGCGGCGAGATCGTCGTGGAATTTGGCCCGCGGCAGCAGCCGGTCGAGCGGGAAGCGGTAGACGAAGGCCGCGTGGCAGGCATCCAGTGGCGGCGGCCGGCGCAGGCAGCGGCCACAGACCGTCCCTGCCGCGCTGGCCGGCAGCGGCAACGCGCAGTGGCGGCAGGCGTGGCGGTTCCACGGCAACGCCGGCGCGCACGCCGGGCACAGCCCCGTCAGGCCACCCGAAGCCTGCGCCGACAGGCCGCAGTCGCTGCCGCAGACCAGGCAGGACGCCGGCCAGGCATGTGCCAGCAACGGACCGGCCCACAGCGGCCTGGCCAGCAGCGACCTGGCCAACAGCCGGCGCCAGCCCGCGGCCAGCCGGGCCAGGCCGCGCCACCGGCAGTTGTAAACCCCCGACGCCCCGGATTGGTTGACAGCCTCCGACATGCTTTCCAGACTGGCAGACCCTGTCCGGCCGCGTCCCTCGGAAAACTCCCATGTCTGACCCCAGCCAAGCGTCCGATCGGCGCGCCACCCCGCTCCGCCACGACTGGAACCGGGCCGAGGTCCGCGCCCTGTTCGACCTGCCGTTCCCGGAACTGCTGCACCGGGCCGCGGAGGTGCACCGCGAGCACTTCGACCCCACCGAGGTCCAGGTCAGCACCCTGCTGTCGGTCAAGACCGGTGGCTGCCCGGAGGACTGCGGCTACTGCCCGCAGGCGGCGCGCTACCACACCGGCGTCGACGCGACCAAGCTGATGAGCACCGAGGCGGTGGTCGAGAAGGCCCGCCAGGCCAAGGCCGCCGGCGCCAGCCGCTTCTGCATGGGCGCCGCCTGGCGCTCGCCCAAGGACCGCGACATCCCCAAGGTCGCGGCGATGATCCGCGAAGTGAAGGCGCTGGGGCTGGAGACCTGCGCGACCCTGGGCATGCTGTCCGGCGATCAGGCCGGCGCGCTGCGCGAGGCGGGCCTGGACTACTACAACCACAACCTCGACACCGCGCCGGAGTTCTACAACGAGATCATCCACACCCGCGAGTTCCAGGACCGCCTGGACACCCTCGCCCACGTCCGCGACGCCGGCATGAAGACCTGCTGCGGCGGCATCGTCGGCATGGGCGAGTCGCGCGCCCAGCGTGCCGGCCTGCTGCAGACCCTGGCCAACCTGCCGGCGCATCCGGACTCGGTGCCGATCAACCGCCTGGTCCAGGTCGAGGGCACGCCGCTGTCGGGCACCGCCGAGCTGGATCCGTTCGAGTTCGTCCGCACCATCGCCGTGGCCCGCATCCTGATGCCGCGTTCGATGGTGCGGCTGTCGGCCGGCCGCGAGGCGATGAGCGACGAACTGCAGGCGCTGTGCTTCCTCGCCGGGGCCAATTCCATCTTCTACGGCGAGAAACTGCTGACGACCGGTAACCCCGACACGGAGCGGGATATGGCATTGTTCCAACGCTTGGGCCTGCGGCCGATGCAGGTCCTGGAGCAGGGGGAGACCGTACATGCCGACATCATCGAAGCGCCCGAGACCCGGTGCGTCGCCTGACGGCGCGCTTTCGTCGTCGGCCCAGGCCGCGGACATGCGGCCGTACCGGCACCGGATGAGCGCCGCCGCGCCCGTCGCAATCGCCGCATCGACCGGGAGGACGTCATGAGCCGCCCGTCCTGGCAGCAGCGCATCCAGGCCGCGCGCAGCGAACGCGCCGCCGCCTCGCGCACCCGCGTCCGCCGCAGCGTCGGCCAGCGCGACGGTGCCCGCTGCGTGGTCGACGGCCGCAACCTGCTGAACTTCTGCGGCAACGACTACCTCGGCCTGTCGCAGCACTTCGCGGTGATCAACGCCCTGCAGGACGCGGCCGCGCGCGACGGTGCCGGCGGCGTCGCCTCGCACCTGGTCTGCGGTCACCACACCCTGCACGAGACCCTGGAAAAGGAACTGGCCGACTGGATCGGCGCGCCGGCCGCGCTGCTGTTCGGCAACGGCTTCCTCGCCAACCTGGCGGTGGTGCAGTCGCTGCTGGACGACGAGTCGGTGTGCGTGCAGGACCGGCTCAACCACGCCAGCCTGATCGACGCCGCGCGCCTGGCCGGCTGCCGGCTGCGCCGCTACCCGCACGCCGATGCCGAGGGCGCGATCCGCCAGTTGCGCAACGTCCCCTCCGGCCTGGCGATGCTCGCCACCGACGGCGTGTTCAGCATGGACGGCGACATCGCGCCGCTGCGCCAGCTGGCGCTGGTCGCGCGGGTGCAGCGGGCCCTGCTGTACGTCGACGACGCGCACGGCGTCGGCGTGCTCGGCCCGGACGGTCGCGGCAGCGTGGCCGAGGCCCGGCTCGGCACCGGCGAAGTGCCGCTGCAGCTGGTCACCCTCGGCAAGGCGCTGGGCAGCTACGGCGCCGCGGTGGTCGGCGATGCCGAACTGGTCGGCCACCTCGCCGAGACCGCGCGCCCCTACATCTACACCACCGCGCTGCCGCCGGCGCAGGCCGCCGCGAGCCTGGCCGCGATCCGGCTCGCCCGCCAGGAGCACTGGCGTCGCGAGAAGCTCGCCGACCTGATCGGCCGCTTCCGCGAGCATGCCAGCCGGGTCGGCCTGGCGCTGATGGACTCGCAGACGCCGATCCAGCCGGTCGTCGCCGGCAGCGATCAGCGCGCGCTGGCGATGGCGCAGTCGCTGGAGCAGGACGGCTACTGGGTCGCGCCGATCCGCCCGCCGACGGTGCCGGAAGGCCGCGCGCGCCTGCGGGTGACCCTGTCGGCGCTGCACGGCGTCGGCGATGTCGACGGTCTGGTGGTCGCGTTGCAGCGCGCCCGCGACCGCAGCGAACGCATGCACGACAGCGCCCGCCCACTGACCACGCCGTGACCGCAGCCTCCTCGCCCCACCCGCTCGCGGCCCCCGGGACGGACCGCCGCGGCGACCGCGACCTGGGACGGATGCTCGCGACCCTGCGGGCCGACGCCCGCGAGGGCGAGTTCGTGTTCGTCACCGTGCCGGGAGGTGCTCCCCGCCCGGCCTGGGCCGCACTCGCCGAGGCGACGGTGGCGGAGGCCGAGGGACTGAGCTGCGTGCTGCGACGCGCCGATGCCGACGCGCACGGCCTGGACTACGGTTTCAGCGCCGCCTGGCTCAGCCTGCGGGCGCACTCGGCGCTGGACGCGGTCGGCCTGACCGCCGCGGTGTCCACCGCGCTGGCCCGGCACGGCATCGCCTGCAATGTCGTGGCCGGCTTTCATCACGATCATCTGCTGGTGCCCGCCGACCGCCTCGACGCCGCACGCGACGCGCTGGCCGAACTGGCCGCCGCGCACGCGGCCTGACTTCCCCCTTCCCCCGTTTCCAGATCTCCCCCCGCTCCATGGCTGTTCCCCTGCATATCGAAACCCGCGGCCGCGGTCCCGCGCTCGCCCTGATCCACGGCTGGGCGATGCACGGCGGCCTGTTCGCGCCGCTGACCGAGCGCCTGGCCGACCGCTACACCCTGCACCTGATCGACCTGCCTGGCCACGGTCACGCCCGCGACAGCGAGGCCCCGCTCGAACCCGAATCGCTCGCCGCGAGCCTGGTCGCGCAGGTGCCCGATGCGGTCTGGCTGGGCTGGTCGCTCGGCGGCCAGTTCGCGCTGCGCGCGGCGCTCGACCACCCGGACGCGGTCCGCGGACTGGTGATGGTCGCCGCCTCGCCGCGCTTCGTCGCCGCCGACGACTGGCCGCACGGCGTCGGTCCGAACCTGTTCCGCGACTTCGGCGACGCGTTGCGGCGCGACTTCCGCGGCACCCTGGAAGGCTTCCTCGCGCTGGAGGCGCTGGGCTCGACCAGCGCGCAGGAGGAACTGCGCAGCCTGAAGTCGCATGCGTTCGAGCGCGGCGAGCCGTCCGAGCGGGTGCTGTTGGAGGGCCTGACCCTGCTCGACCGGCTCGACCTGCGCGACGAGCTCCCCGCGCTGACGGTGCCCAGCCTGTGGATCAGCGGCCGCCGCGACCGCCTGGTCCCGGCCG
>NZ_VICD02000294.1 GCF_006546735.2 Marilutibacter maris
GGCTGATCCGCAGCGGCTGGCCGGCGACCCGGACCTTCTTCAGGTGTTCCATCAGTTCGCGCGGCATGCCCTCGGGCAGGTCGACGTAGCTGTGGTCCTGGCGGATGTCGATGCGGCCGATGTAGCGGCTTTCCAGCTCGGCCTCGTTGGCGATCGCGCCGACGATGTTGCCCGGCTTGACCCCATGGGTGTGGCCGACCTCGATGCGGAAGGTCTCCATTCCGGCATCGGGCACGTGGGGACCACGTTCGTGCGGGCCACGCTCGCGCGGGCGCGCGTCGTCGAACATCGCCTCGCCGCGGTTGCGCGGGCCGCGCTCGCCGTGGCGGTCGGAGCCGGGACGTGGGTGCTCGGGGCGCGGCTTGTCCTTGGGCTTGTCCAGCAGCAGCGGCTGTTCGCCCTGGACCAGGCCGGCGAGGGCGGCGGCGATCTCGGCCATCGGCACGTTGCGCTCGCGTTCGTAGCGTTCGACCAGCTCGCGGAACATCGCCAGGTCGGCGCGCTCCAGCGATTCGCCGATACGGCCGAGGAACTTGTTGACGCGCTGCTCGTTGACGGTGTCGATGCTCGGCAGCTCCATCGCCTCGATCGCCTGGCGGGTCGCGCGCTCGATCGCCCGCAGCATGCCGCGTTCGCGGGGGGTCACGAACAGGATCGCCTCGCCGCTGCGGCCGGCGCGGCCGGTGCGGCCGATACGGTGGACGTAGCTCTCGGTGTCGTAGGGAATGTCGTAGTTCAGCACGTGGCTGATCCGTTCCACGTCGAGGCCGCGGGCGGCGACATCGGTGGCGACCAGCACGTCGATGCGCCCGTCGCGCAGCTGCTGGACGGTGCGTTCGCGTTGCTGCTGCTGGACGTCGCCGTTGATCGCGGCGGCGGCGAAGCCACGCGCGGTCAGCTTCTCGGCCAGTTCCTCGGTGGCCTGCTTGGTCCGCGTGAAGATGATCATCGCGTCGAACGGCTCGGCCTCCAGGATCCGGGTCAGCGCGTCGAGCTTGTGCACGCCGCTGACCCACCAGTAGCGCTGGCGGACGTTGTCGGAGGTGGTGGTGCGGGCCTTGATCGCGATCTCGACCGGTTCGCGCAGGTAGGTCTGGGCGATGCGCTTGATCGGCGCCGGCATCGTCGCCGAGAACAGCGCGACCTGGCGTGTCTCCGGGGTCTTCTTCAGCACCGCCTCGACATCGTCGATGAAGCCCATCCGCAGCATCTCGTCGGCCTCGTCCAGGACCAGGCACTCGAGCTGGGACAGGTCGAGCGAGCCGCGCTCGAGATGATCGATGATCCGGCCCGGGGTGCCGACCACGACATCGACCCCGCGGCGCAGGGCGGCCAGCTGCGGGCCGTAGCTCTGGCCGCCGTAGATCGGCAGGACCTGGAAGCCGGGCAGGTGGTGGGCGTACTTGTGGAAGGCCTCGGCGACCTGGATCGCCAGCTCGCGGGTCGGTGCCAGGACCAGGGCGCGTGGCTTGCGCTGGCCGGCGGGCGCGCCGGCGCGGGCGACCCG
>NZ_VICD02000295.1 GCF_006546735.2 Marilutibacter maris
TTCGCGCTGGGCGGGCACTCGTTGCTGGTGGTGCGCTTGGTGGCGGAGATCCGTCGCCGGATGGAGGTGGAGCTGCCGCTGCGCGAGGTGTTCGACGCGCTTCGGCTGGACCGGCTGGCGGCGCGCATCGAGCAGCAGTCGGGGGCGGCGTTGCGTCCGACGATCAGCGCATTGCCGTGGACGGAGCGGGCACCGGCCTCGTTTGCCCAGCAGCGGCTGTGGTTCATCGATCAGATGGGCGGCAGTACCCAGTACCACCTGCCGCTGGCGATCCGCATACATGGCGCATTCGATCTGGCGGTCGCCGAGCGGGCGCTGTCCGCCCTGCTGAGCCGGCACGAACCACTGAGAACGGTCCTGGCCTCGTCGCGCCAGGGCCTGATGCAGGAGGTCCGCGCGGCTGACCGCTTCGTCCTGGAAAAGGTCGATCTCGGCGGTATCGATGCGACTGAGCGGCAGACGGCCTTGGACGAGTTCATCGCCAGGGACGCCGCCGCGCCGTTCGACCTCTCGCTCGACCTGATGCTGCGCGCCGCTTTCGTCAGATTGAGCGACGACGACGGCGTCCTGATCCTGAATATCCACCACGTCGCATCGGACGGCTGGTCGAGCGCCGTCCTGATGCAGGAGTTCGCCGCCCTTTACCGGATGCTGGTCGCGGGCGATGGAGATCGGCTGGAGGCGCTGCCGATACGCTATATCGACTACTCGCTGTGGCAGCGCGAGTGGATGGACGGAGAGGAGGCGGGCCGCCAGATCGCGTACTGGGAGCAGCGGCTGGCCGGATTGCCGCAGCTTCACTCGGTACCACTGGACTTCCCTCGGCCGCAGTTGCAGCAGTTCGAAGGCGCGACATGCAAGGTGCGGGTGGACGCCGGAACCCGCGATCGCCTACAGAGGCTGGCGGCGGCGCAGGATGCGACGTTGTTCATGCTGCTGCACGCCGCGTTCGCGCTGATGCTATCGCGCCACTCAGACAGCACCGATATCGTCGTCGGCATCCCGGCCGCTAATCGCCTGCGTCGTGAGGTCGAGGGCCTGGTGGGTCTGTTCGCCAACACCCTGGTGCTGCGGATCGACTGCGATGCCCGGCAGACTTTCGGAGCCTACCTCGCGGCGGTGCGTCAGGCGCACCTGGACGCGCAGGCCAATCAGGAGGTGCCGTTCGAGTGCCTGGTGGAGCGGCTTAGACCGCAGCGCCATCCCGGCCATGCGCCGCTGTTTCAGATCGCGCTCGGTATGGGTTCGAATGCGTCCGGGGGGCTTGAGCTTCCCGGCGTCGCCGCATCGACGCTGGAATCGCCACGGACCACAGCGCAGCATGAGCTGGCGCTGGAGATCGGGCAGGACCATGACGGTCTGTCGTTGGAGTTCTGCTACAGCAGCGGGCTATTCTCGTCGGCGACAGTGGAAAGGATGGCGCGACACTTGTGCGTTCTCCTGCGCAGCATCGGACAGTCGCCCGATGCCCGGTTGGCCTCGTTGCCGATGATGGATTCCGACGAGGTCGAGAATGCGCTGTCCAGGGCCAGGGGCGACGCCGCCGTGGCGGGCACCGACCCGGCTCACCGGCCGTTCGAGCGCCTGTCCTCGTCGCAGCCGGATGCAGTGGCACTGATCGATGGGGAGGGCGGGCTTTCATACGCCGAGCTCGAGACGCGTGCCAACCGCCTGGCTCACTACCTGCGCGCCCAGGGCGTTGTCGCCAGTGCGCGGGTGGGAGTCTGCATGTCGCCCGGCGCCGAACTGGTAATCGCGCTGCTCGCGGTGCTCAAGGCGGGTGCGGCATACGTGCCGATCGACCCCAACTACCCGCAGCAGCGGGTCTCGTTCGTACTGGAGGACGCGGATGTCTGTCTGGTGCTGGCACAGTGTCGACACGCGTCGGCGATCTCGGGTGAAACCGCCGTCGTTCTGCTCGACGATGCCGAGACACGCACCGGAATCGATGCACAGGCGGGCGCACGCCCCGCGCTCGACCATGGTCCCGAAAGCCTGGCGTACCTGATCTACACCTCCGGTTCGACCGGTGTTCCCAAGGGCGTAATGATCGCGCATGGCGCCTTGGACAACCTGCTGGAAGGCATGTGCCGTCGCCTGCCCATCGTGCAGGGACGGCCATGGTTGCTGTTGACCAGCATCTCCTTCGACATCGCGGTGTTCGAGTGGCTCGGCGCCCTGCGTAGTGGAGCGCCCTGCCTGATCGCCAGCGAGCGGCAACAGCAGGATCCGTTCCTGTTGCGCTCGTTGCTGGAGAGCGCGCCTCCGGCGGTGATGCAGACCACGCCCTCGCGCTGGCAGCAGTTGCTGGATACCGGCTGGCGGCCGCCAGCCGGGATGCTGGCGCTGTGTGGAGGCGAGGCCCTGTCCGGGGATCTCGAGCGGCGCTTTGCCGGGCTCGGAGCCCAACTCTGGAACTGCTATGGACCGACCGAGGCCTGTGTGTGGTCGATGCTGCGGCATGTCGATCATGTGGAGCCGGAGAGTCGCCGCCTGGCGCTGGGGGGGGCGTTGCCCGGGTACACCCACTACGTGCTGAGCCAGGAACTGGAGCTGCTTCCGGTCGGTTGCGTTGGCGAACTTCATATCGGCGGAGCCGGGCTTGCCCGCGGCTATCACGGCCGTCCGGACCTGGATGCCAGTCGCTTCGTCGCCAATCCGCATGTGGCCGGAGAGCGGTTGTACCGGACCGGCGATCTGGTGCGCGAACGCGATGACGGGCTCTTCGAGTTCATCGGTCGCACCGACCAGCAGGTGAAGTTGCGTGGATTCCGGATCGAACTGGGCGAGATCGAGCACCAGCTCGAACGGTTGCCTGGCGTCGAGAAGGCGGTGGTGCTGAAGCTCGAATCCGTGCCCGGGCAGGCACAGCTGGCGGCCTATCTCCAGTACGCCCCGGGCGATGACCCGGACGCCGCGCATGGAGCCGGGACGGTGCGGGCCGCTCTTGCCGAGCGCATGCCCGCTTACATGGTGCCGTCGGCGTTCGTCGTGGTCGAGTCGATGCCGCTGACTCCGAATGGAAAGGTCGACCGCAAGGCGCTGGCGGCGATGACGCCCGCCACGGCTGCCCCGACCGAGTCCGCGGCGCCTGCCCACGCATTGGAGCGGGAACTCTGCGCGATCTGGCAGGAGGTGCTGCAGCGCGACCGTGTTGGCGTCGACGAGAACTTCTTCGAGATTGGTGGAAGCTCCCTGCTGTTGGTTCGGCTGCGCAGCGAGATCGAGAGCCGGACCGGGCGCGAGGTGAAGCTGACGGATTTGTTCGAGTACCCGACCGTCGCCGCGCTCGCCGCGCATTGGAGACGCGACGAGGGGATCTCCGGCCAGGACGAGGAGGGCCCGCGAGCCGGGGCAGGGGCGGTCGATCAGCCGGTGGCCATCATCGGTGTCGCCGGGCGCTTCCCGGATGCGGCCGATGTCGACAGCTACTGGCGCAACATCTGCGCGGGTCTGGAGTCGTTGCGCGAGTTCTCGAATGAGGAGCTGATCGCTGCGGGGGCCGATCCGGCGGAGGTCGGCGACCCCGCCTATGTGCGCCGGGGCGTGCTGCTGGACGGGATCGACGAGTTCGATGCGGGCGTGTTCGGGATGACCCCGCGCGAGG
This sequence comes from Marilutibacter maris, assembly GCF_006546735.2. Lineage (GTDB taxonomy): Bacteria > Pseudomonadota > Gammaproteobacteria > Xanthomonadales > Xanthomonadaceae > Marilutibacter > Marilutibacter maris. Next base: position 3,608 of record NZ_VICD02000295.1, read on the forward strand.
CCGAGCTCATGGACCCACAGCAGCGACTTCTGTTCGAGTGTGCGCTGACGGCGTTGGAGCATGCCGGCTACGGCGATGTTTCCAGGCGGCAGCCGGTCGGCGTGTTTGTCGGAACGATGGACAGCGTCTACCTGCTGGAGCACGTACTGCCGGGAACATCCATGAGCGATCCGCTGGTGATGAATGCGCGCATCGCGAACTCGCGCGACTTCAGCGCGACGCGCCTGGCCTACAAACTGAATTTGTCCGGGCCGGCGATAAGCGTCGGTACCGCATGCTCGACCTCTCTCGTCGCGGTGCACCAGGCATGCAACAGCCTGCGCCTGGGCGAGTGCGACATGGCCCTGGCCGGCGGAGCAAATGTCACCACCCTGAAGCCCGAGGGCTATTTGTACATGGAGGGCGACATCCGTTCGATGGACGGTCGTTGCAGGGCGTTCGATCGCGAAGCGTCCGGAACCCGCGGGGGGGATGGCGCCGGTGTCGTGCTGCTCAAGCGCCTGCACGACGCGGTGCGCGACGGCGACCCGATCCACGCGGTCATCGCCGGGTCCGCGCTGAACAACGACGGCTCGGACAAGGTCGGCTACACCGCACCGTCCGTTGCCGGGCAGAGCTCGGTGATCCGGGCCGCCCTGCGCAACGCGGACGTTCCGGCCCATACCGTGCGCTATGTCGAGGCGCATGGAACCGGAACGCGTTTTGGCGACCCCATCGAGATCAGGGCGCTCGCACAGGCCTACGGCGACAGTCCGCGCGGGCATTGCGCGATAGGCTCGGTGAAACCGAATATCGGGCATCTCGACAGCGCCGCCGGCATCGCGGGCCTGCTGAAGGCCGTCATGGCGGTGAGTCGGGCGCAGTTGCCGCCGCACATCAACTTCGTCGAGCCCAATCCGGTGCTCGACCTGCAGAGCAGCCCGTTCTTCGTCAACACCGCGCTGCGGCCATGGCCCGATGACCCGCATCCGCGGCGAGCCGGTGTCAGTGCGTTCGGGATCGGCGGCACCAACGTCCATATGGTGATCGAACAGGCACCGGGCCGGGCAGGTGCAAGCGCGCAGCGGCAGGACCCGGCGCCGCAGTTGTTGCAGATCTCGGCGGCCGATCCGGCCGCGCTGGATGCTCAGCGCGGACGGCTGGCGGAATGGCTACGCGGCGATGATGGGGCCGATCTCGGTGCCATTGCCCGGACCCTGCGGGACGGTCGCGCCGATCGCGCTTGGCGCGATGTCGTGGTTGCTCTGAGCGTGGACGACGCCGCGAATCGCCTGGAATCGGCCACGGAGTCCGCGGGCGGGCGGCAGCCCTGTGGCACGCCGCCGCCGGTGTTGTTCGTGTTCAGTGGCCAGGGCAGCCAGTACGAGCGCATGGCGCAGGATCTATACCTGCATGAGCCGACCTTCCGGGCCGCGATGGACGAGTGTGCCGGAATCCTGCACCCGCTGATCGGTGAGGATCTGTGCGAGCTGTTGTACGGAAAGGCTGCGGCAGACGGTTCCACCCTGGCGGCGACGGCACTGACCCAGCCGGCCCTGTTCGCTGTCGAGTACGCGCTGACCCGTCTGCTCGCGGAGCATGGGATCGTTCCGGTTGCGGCCGCCGGCCACAGTCTCGGCGAGTTCGTCGCCGCGCATATCGCCGGCGTCTTCAGCCTCCGCGACGCGCTGAGTCTGGTCGTGGCGAGGGGGCGCCTGATGCAGGCGACCCCGCCCGGCCGGATGCTGTCGGTGGCGTTGGCGGCCGATGCGCTGGCGCCGTTGTGCCACGAGTTCGGGGTGGCCCTATCCTGCGTCAACGCGCCCGACCTGTGCGTGGTCGCCGGAAGCGTCGAAGCGATCGAAGCAATCGCCCACGACCTGCAGCTCAAGGACGTCGTTTGCAAGGAACTGAGCACGCAGCACGCCTTCCATTCGCCATTGATGGACGGGGTCCTGCAGGAGTTTGCCGCCGTTGTCGAGGGGGTCGCTCGCCACGAACCGGTACTCCCGCTCGTGTCCGGCATTCACGGCGGAACAGTGACGCCGGAGGAGGCGACCAGCGTCGAGTACTGGGTGCGCCATCTACGCGAACCCGTGCAGTTCGGCTCGGTGGCGCGCACGCTGCTTTCCGATGGCGGTGTTGCGGGGCCCGATGCGGTTGTGGTCGAGGTCGGGCCTGGCAGCGCCTTGTGCAGTCTGATGCGCAGGCAGCCGGACGCCAAGGGGCGTCTCATCGTCCCCTGCCTGCGTCCGGCTCCGCTCGCACAGGACGATCGTGTCGCGTTCCTGCAGTGCCTGGGGCGCCTGTGGACCCGGGGGGTGGCCCTGCACTGGCCCAACCGGGCCCCGGTCCCGCGGGTGGTCCTGCCGACCTATCCGTTTCAACGCAGGCGCTACTGGATCGAAGCCGGGAGCGGAGCCGCTCGCGCGCAAGCGTCGATGGCGGATGTGCTCTACACCCCGGCCTGGAAGCTTGCCGGACGGGCGCCGTCCGGTTCGTCCGATGCAGGCCGCTGGGTCCTGATCGGGGACGGTCCACTGGCGAGGGAGCTCCATACCGGTCTGGGCGCGCGTGGCATGGATGCGATCCTGGTGCCGACGATGCCGCCCGTCGATGGCGGAGCCGATCCCGGCGCCGTTTCCGGCGCATCGGGCTGGCAGCACGTGGTCAATGACTGGGTGCGCACCGATGTTCCCCCCGCGCGCATCGTGCATCTGGGCGCCCTGGATGCAGGGGGCACGAGCTTCGAGGCGCTGCAGGACCGCGGCACCTATGATGTGCTGGCGCTGGTGAAGGCCATCGCGCAGGTACCCGGACTCGCCGTCCGGATCGACGTGGTGACGCCGCCGACAGTGCCTGTGGACGGCAACGAGACGTTGTCGCCGGCCGCGGCTCCGATAGCGGGCCTGCTCCGGGTCGTCGCGCAGGAACATCCGGACATCCGCACGCGCCGCATCGATGCCGACGCACCCGATGTCGCGAGCCTGATCGCGGAGCTGTGCGGCGATGGCGAAGACGTGGAGGTGGCCATACGTGGCCGCCGGCGTTGGCTGCGGGTATTCGAGCCGCACTCGGCGGATCTGGTGCGGACAAGGGCCGAGCCGTTGCGTGCCGACGGCGTCTACGTGGTGACCGGAGGCCATGGACGCATGGGCAGGGCCATCGCAGCGAGCCTTTTGAAGCAACTGCCGGAGTGCCGGGTGGTACTGCTGTCGCGCGGTGGCGTGGCGCCAGGTGACGAGACCCGCTGCAGCAGCTTCAACGTCGATGTCGGAAACGCTGCGGAACTTGAGAGGGTCCTGGGCGAGGTCGTTGCCGCGCATGGCCGCATCGATGGGGTGATCCACTGCGCTGGACTGCTCCATGGCGCGGCCAGGGCGGTGATGGAACTGACTCCGGACGACTTCCGCGAACACTATCGCAGCAAGGTTGACGGCCTGACGGCGGTCAATCGGGCGATGGACAAGTACGGAATTCCCTTCTGCCAGGTCGCGTCGTCGCTTTCGGCGTTGCTCGGAGGACTCGGATTCGGCGCCTACTCCGCCGCGAACGCCTATGCCGACGCCTTCGTGCAGGCGCGTCATGCCGAGGGCGATGCGCGGTGGTTCTCGGTCAACTGGGATGCGTGGAACTTCGACGTCGACACGGAGGGGCACCAGGGACGCTTCGGCGTGAGTCCGGACCAGGGGGCGGCGACGGCGATGCACCTGCTGCGGGACCGTCGGACGCCACAGACGGTTCATTGCAGCGACGACCTGTTTGGCAGGTTGCGAAAATGGGTCGCGGCCAGCGAGCGGCGCCAGCCCACACAGAACGTCTACGCCCGCGCCGAACGGGTGACGGCGCTCAAGGCACCGCGCAACGACGTGGAACGACGGCTTCTGCGGAACTGGCAGGACCTGCTTGGTCTGGAGTCCATCAGTATTGATGACGACTTCTTCGACATCGGTGGGGATTCGCTGCTCGCGTCGCGCGCCGTCAACTTCGCGCGGGTGACGTTCTCGCTGGGGGGCGATGGCCTGTCGCTTGGCGACTTCTTCACCGGTCCACGCATATCGGCGCTGTCGGAGAAGATCGCCGAGGCGACGATGCGAGTCCGAACGGAAGAAAGGAAACAACGCCTGCTGGGCGACAGCACGGCCGTCGAGGAGGGAGTGCTGTGAGTGAGTCGATCGTCGGCCTGCTGCGGGAGGTCGAGGCGAACAAGGTGGTGTTGCACGTCGAGAACGGCAAGCTGGCCTTCATCGCCGCGGAGGGGGGCTTTCCGGAGAACCTGAAGAAGCGGGTGGTCGCCGCCAAGCAGGCTCTGATCGAGTACCTGCTGGAGGAACAGGCGAGCGACATCGCTGACCGTGTCGACGCCTTGTCTGTGCCCGGGATCGTCGCCAGCGCCGGATCGAGCGGTATTCCGCTGTCCTTCGGACAGGCCCGCCTATGGACGATAGACAAGCTCGATGGGGGCAGTTCCCAATACAACCTGTCGACGGTGCTCCGGGTCGAGGGCGACCTGGACATGCGGACGCTGGAGTCGGCGCTGGCCGGCCTGATCCGGCGCCATGACGTGTTGCGCACGCGCTTCGTCGACAACGACGGCTGGCCGAGCCAGGAAATCCTGGATCGGGTGGCCGTGCCGCTGCGGACCGTCGATCTACGCCACTTGCCGGAGGGCGAGAGGGATGCCGAGGCCAGACGCCTGATGCAGGTGGAAGCATCGACGCCGTTTGATCTCGGGCAGGGAACCCTGTTGCGGACCCTCGTTGTCGTCGTCGGAGACGGCAGCTACCGGGTGCTTTTCGCGCATCATCACATCGTTTCCGATGGTTGGTCGATCGCGGTGCTGCTGCGCGAGTTCAGCGAGTTGTACACCGCAACTTACGAGAATCGCGCGCATCGTTTGCCACCACTGTCGATCCGCTACGCGGACTACGCGGTGTGGCAACGAGAGCAGCTTCACTGCGAAGACTTCCAGCGACAGCTTGATTACTGGGACAATCAGCTTCGCGGAATTCCCGCACTGCATGCGCTCCCGCTCGATCGCCCAAGGCCTGCCGATCGCTCCTTCGAGGGCGCCTGCCACCGACAGATCCTGGCGCCGGAGCTGTGCGGGGCGCTGCGCGGGCACGCGCAGACGCAGGGTGCGACCCTGTTCATGGTATTGCAGACGGCGTTTGCGCTGTTGCTGGCGCGGCTTTCCCAAGAACGCGACATCGTCGTTGGAACGCCGGTGGCGGGTCGGATTCTTCCCGAGCTCGAACCGCTGATGGGGTTCTTCGTCAACAGCCTGGTCCTGAGAACCCGGCTGGTGGGGAATCCGTCCTGGCGAGAGCTGCTGGCCGCGCAGAGAAAGGTGGTGGTTGACGCGTTCGAGCACCAGCACGTCCCCTTCGACATGCTGATCGAGCGACTCAACCCCGAGCGCGGACTTGGGCACGATCCCGTGTTCCAGATCGTTTTCGGGTTCAACAACAACGCGCAGGAGTCGCTGTCGCTGCCCGGATTGCGGGTCGACCTCCAGGCGGCCGATGTCGAGCTGGCCAAGACCGACATCGAAGTCACGGTCATGGAGCACGCCGACGGTCTCTCCATCGACTGGAACTATCGCGTCGACCTGTTCGACGAGGCCACCATCGCGGCATTTTGCCGCGCTTACGCGGTGCTGCTGGAAGGTGTGGTCGCCGACGCCGATCGACCGGTTTTCGATATCCCGCTGATGTCGCAGTCCGATATCGACATCGAGCTCGGGTACAGCCGGGGCCCGGGCTGCCTGGTGGAGCGACAGGGGATCGGCGAGGTGTTCTCCTCGGTCGCGGACGAGCGCTCAGATGCGGACGCGATGATCTGCGGAGAGCGTCGCATGAGCTACGCCGCGCTCGACTCGCGTTCCGATCGCATGGCCCGTTATCTGCGTGCGATGGGAGTCCGCGACGGTGCCCGCATCGGTATCAGTCTGCCCCGGTCGATGGAACAGCTGATCGCGGTCATGGGTGTTCTGAAGGCCGGGGCCGCCTATGTGCCGATTGAGTTGGACTTGCCGCGGGGGCGGGTGGCAGCGATCGTCGCCGATGCCGGCATAGAGTGGATGCTGGTGGTGAATGACCATGTCGTCAGCCATTCGCTGAGCGGGGTTGACCTCCTGCTGATGGACGGCGCGTCCAGCGACGCGGGCTGGATGGCGGAGTTCGAGGACGGGGAGCCGTTGCCGACGGTGCCAGGCAGCGCGCTGGCCTACGTTCTGTATACCTCCGGTTCGAGCGGAACGCCCAAGGGCGTGATGATCAGCCACGCCGCGGCGCTGAACTATCTCCGATTCGCGGCGCGCCGCTATCTGGACGATGACATCGTCGGAGGCGTCGTTAGCAGCCCCCTCGGTTTCGATGCGACCATGACGACGTTGCTGGCGCCGTTGATGGCTGGCAAGCCCATTCGCTTGTTGCCGGATGGGGAGGACGCGCTGCCCGAGCTCGCGAAATGCCTGTTCACTGGCGGCGAGGGCTGGCTGTTCAAGATCACGCCGGCCCATCTGGAAGCCTTGTCCTATCTGGCGGGCTCCCCGTGTCAGGCGCCTCATCGGGTGGTGGTGGGCGGAGAGCAGTTGCTGTCGGCGACGCTGCGGCAGTGGAAGGGAACATTGCTGCCCCGGGGCCGGTTCGTGAACGAGTATGGGCCAACCGAGGCGACGGTCGGGTGCAGCATCTGCGAGATCGCCAGCGAGGAGGACCTGGGCGCGGCCTCGGTACGAGCCGCGGTGGCGATAGGCCACCCCATCGACGGTGCCGAACTCTACGTGATCGGCGAGGGCGGAGCGCTGCAACCGCCTGGGGCGATCGGCGAACTGCATATCGGCGGTGCCGGCCTGGCCGCGGGCTATTGCAATCTGCCGACGCTTTCGACCGAGCGGTTCGTGTCCAATCCGGTTGCGCCCGGCCGGGTCTATCGCAGTGGCGATCTGGTCCGTCGTCTGCCCGACGGCCAACTGGAGTTCGTCTGCCGCAAGGACGAGCAGGTCAAGCTGCGTGGATTCCGCATCGAGCTGGGGGAGATCGAGCACGTCCTGCGATCGGTGGACGGTGTCCATGATGCCGTGGTCGCGGCGCGCCAGCGCGGCACCCGCAAGGAGCAGCATCTGGTCGCATATGTCGTCGTGACCGAGATGCAGGCCAACGTCGTCGACCGCTGTTGGTCGGCGCTATCGCAGCATCTGCCCGACTACATGCGTCCGTCCGCCTTGATGGTGATGGATTCCCTGCCGTTGACGTCCAACGGCAAGGTCGACCGCAAGGCATTGCCGGAGCCGCCCGCTGGCGAGGGTCGTGGACGCTCGGCTCCAGGTACCGAAACCGAGCGTTTGTTGTGCGAGGTGTGGGGAAGGGTGTTGCAGCGCGAGGACGTCGGCGTAGACGACAATTTCTTCGCGCTGGGCGGCGATTCGATCCTTGCGATCCAGATGGTCGCCAGTGCGGGCCGTGCCGGCTTGACCGTCACCACGCGTCAGCTCTTTGCCAATCAGACGATCGCGCAGCTGGCTGCCCAGGTGGCTCTCGACGAACCGTCTCCGATGGCCGCTCAGGACGTCGATGGAGAGACGGCCTTGTTGCCTGTCCAGCGCCGTTTTCTCGCCGACGCGTCCGGGCTTCGCGATCACTACAACCAGGCGTTCATGCTGACGCCTCCGGAGGGGTTCGACGAAAGCGCATTGCGCGCCATGATCGAGGTCCTCCTGCGGCGGCATGACGCGCTCAGACTGCGCTTCCGGAGCGAGAACGGCGGTTGGATCGCCAGCCATGCCGCGTTGACCGATGCCGATGTCGTTGCCGCCTGTTCGTTCGAAGAGATAGTCGACGGCGTCGATGTGGAGGCGAAGGTCGCCTCCATCTGCGAAACCTATCAGTCGACACTGGATATCGGCCGTGGGCCGCTGATCAGGGCCGTGCTCTTTGGCGGAGCCGTTCGTCGCCTGCTCATCGTGATCCACCATCTGGTCGTTGATGCGGTCTCCTGGCAAGTGCTCCTCGGCGACGTCGAGCAGGCATGGAAGCAGTACGTCGAGGGCCGCAGCCTCCGGGTCTCCCCCAAGACAACGTCGTTCCAGCAATGGGCGCAGGCATTGCTGGAGATGTCCACCTCCGAGCATGTCGCCGCCCAGCGCGGGTACTGGCAGGCCCAGGCCGAGCGGAACATCCAATGCCATACCCAGGCTCTGGTGCGGGACACCCGGTACCGCACCATCGTCCTCGATGAGGAGCGGACCTCCGCGCTACTGACCGTTTGCCAGACCCCCTATCGCACCCGGGTGGACGAGTTCCTGGTCGCCGCGGTGTTCGCGGCCGTGCGCAGGTGGCTTGGAGTGGAGGCGCTGACGGTCGACATGGAACATCACGGCCGCGATATCGACGCCATTGGGATGGATGTGTCGGAAACGATCGGTTGGTTCACGACCATCTTCCCTTTGCGGCTCGAGTGTCCCGCCACGGATCCGGAGACGCTCATCTGTGCGGTCAAGGAGGCGGTCCGTGCGGTTCCGGACAAGGGGGTCGGGTTCGGGTTGTTGCGAGACATCGTCGGCGATCCGTCGCTATCGCAGAAGCCGTCCCTGCTGCTGTTCAATTACCTGGGCAGGGCCGACGCCGCGGACCGACAGGATGCCGCCTTCTCCCTCGCCAACGATGCGCCGGGGGCGACGGTCGATGGTAACCGTCTGCGCAGCCACCGCCTGATCATGAACGGTGCGGTTAGAAACGGACGCCTGACCCTGTCGTTGGAGTATGCCGAGAGCGAGTACGCCGGCGCTGTGGTCGATGAGCTGGCCGGGCTCGTGTCCAGGGAGCTGGCCGGCCTGATCGACCATTGCGCCGGCCGGCAGCAGGGCCGCTACACGCCCAGCGACTTCCCGTTGGCGAATGTCGATAGCCGGATGCTCGACGCCTGGCAGGCGCGTCACGACCTGGTCCGCCTGTACAGCGCGACGGCGATGCAGCAGGGCATGTGGTTCCATAGCCTGATCGACCGCAGCGCCTATGTCACTCAGCTGTACCTTGATATCCAGGGCGATCTGGACGTGTCCAGGCTCAGGGCTGCTTGGCAGGCGGTCGTCGATCGCTACGATATTTTCAGGACGCTGTTCGTCGGCGAGGGGGCGCAGCAGCATCAATTGGTCCTGCGCGCCGCAGGATTGCCGTGGCAGGAAGTCGACTGGCGCGGCCTCGATGCGACCGCGCAGGAGGTGAAGTTCGAAACGCTGCGTGGCGGCGAACGCGAGCGTGGCTTCGATCCCGAGCTGGCGCCGCTGATGCGGGTGGTCCTGTGCCGTACCGGTGAGCAGCATTGGAGAATGCTGTGGTCGCATCATCACAGCCTGCTCGATGGCTGGAGTTCGGCCATGGTCCATCGCGAAGTGCTCCGGAACTACTTTGGCATGGAGCGTTCGGATCTGGCGCAGGGGGCAGCTGAGCCCTACGAGACCTATGTGAGTTGGTTGCAGCGCCGGGACCGGACGGCCGCACTCGACTATTGGAGGATGTTGCTGGCACCGGTCCTGCATTCGACGGCCTTGCCCGGCGATTGCGTTTCCGATAGCCATGTCCGGCATGGAAACCTGGTGCGATCGCTCGGTAGTCAGGCCAGCAGGGCCTTGCATGACGCGGCCCGGGCCCACAACACCACGGTCAATACACTTGTGCAGTTCGCCTGGGCCCTGCTTCTGTCCAGGCTGGCCAACGAGTCGTCAGCGGTTTTCGGCGCGGTTGTCTCCGGCAGGCCCACGGAGATCGCGGGTGTCGAGCGGATGGTCGGTCTGTTCATCAATACCATTCCCGTGGTCGTCGACTTCCAGGGAGATGAGGAGATCGCCGGTGCGGTCGCGGCGTTGCATCGCCAGTTCAGCGAGAGCGCCGAACATGGGTGGCTGCCGCTCGCTGAAATCACACGCAGGAGCGGCATCGCCGCGGGAACCTCGTTGTTCGAGAGCATCCTGGTGTTCGAGAACTATCCGCTCGAGGAATTTTCGCCGGATGCGTCGCTCCGGATCGAGAATGTCGTCAGCGATGTTCAGGATACCTATCCGCTCGCGCTGGGCGTGTTCGATGGTGACGAGATTGAATTCTCATGCAATTACTTTGCCGATCGGTTCACTCCGGCGGCAATCCGTCGTCTGCTTCAGCGTCTATGCCGGATCCTGGTCCAGTTGCCGACGTGTCGCCGGGTTTCTGAGCTGAGTCTTGTCGAAGCGGAGGAACTGACCCAGCTGCGCGACAGCCGCAATGCGACCGAGGTGGCGTACGACGCGCGCCCGGTGCAGCAACAGATCGCGGAGCAGGCGCAGCGCACGCCGGCGTCGCC
>NZ_VICD02000296.1 GCF_006546735.2 Marilutibacter maris
ACCCGGCTGAGCGCGTCGGTGACCGTCTCCAGATTGCCGTTGGCGTCGTAAGTGAAGTCGGTCGGGTTGGCGCCGGCATCGGCCTGGGTCGCCAGTTGGCCGAGCTGGTTGTAGACCCGCGACAGGGTGCGCTTGAGGGCGTCGCCGCTGTCGCGGCTCTCCTCGGCCAGGCGATTGCCGGCCAGGTCCAGGGTGTACTGGAGGCTGTTGCCGGCGCTGTCGCGCACCGCCACCAGGCGTTGCGCGTCGTCGTAGTCGTACTCGATCCAGGCGCCGTCGGGCGGGGTGATGCGGCTGACCTGGCCGCTGGGCAGGTAGTCGATGAGGGTGGTGCGGTCGTCGGCCTCGGTCTCGCCCCAGACCTGCACGCCCGCCAGCCAACCACGAGGCGTGTAGCCGTAGGCGGTGACCACGCCATTGGCATCCTGGGTGGCCCACACGCGTCCGGCCGGGTCGTAGGCCAGGATCTCCTGCACCTGGCCCAGGCCGTTGGTGACCTTCCACAGGTCGCCCTTGCGGAAGTCGCAGGCGCCGGTGGGCGTGGCGCAGCCGTTGTCGTCGGCGGGGTGGTAACTGAAGCTGCGGGTGTCGGCGACATCGGTGCGCGGGCCGTCGATCGTCTTGAGCAGGCCGAGCTGCGGGCAGGTGCTGCCCGGCGCCGCGACATCGGCGGCCTCGCAGTAGCCGTAGGTCGTGGTCCGCACCTGGCTGGACACCAGATCGGTGGTGCTCACCGACAGCGGCTGTCCGCGCGCGTTGCGGACCACGTCCACCCGGCGGTCGCCCTGCTCGACCGACACCAAACGGTTGCTGTCGGTCGCGGTGCGCACCACGACGGTGCGCTCGGACGCCAGGCCCGCGGCCTCGCGGATGGTGTGCACGCTTACCGGCAGGCCACCGTCGACCACCTCGGTATAGGTATGCAGGGTCTCGACATCGGCGCGGTCGACGCTGCGCACCAGCCGGCGACGGAAATCGACGGCGGCCGCGGCGTACTCGCGGGTCACGGTGCCGGCGGCGTCGGTGACCGCGCCGACCTTGGGCAGCCCGGCCGTCTGCGGGGTCAGGTCGTAGGTGGTCTGCGCGCCCAACGCGTCGGTCACCACGGTCTGCGCCGCACCGTAGGCGAGGGTGACGCCGTCGGCGCCGCCGTCGTGGTAGCTCGCCACCACCCGCCTGTCGTCGTCATACTCGAACCAGCTGTAGCGGATGCCGCGCTCGTCGGTGACGCCGGTCAGGAAGTAGGGGTAGCGCTCGTCCTCGTAGTGGTAGTCGCGGTACTGGCCGCTGCCCAGGCCGACGTAGCTGATCTGACCTTCGATGTCGCTCAGATAGCCGTAGGACACCAGCTGGACGCCGTCGAGCTGGATCGCGTCCATCGGCGCGTGGCGGGTCGTGCCGTCGTAGAGGAAGTCGAGTCGGCGGCCGGTGGAATGGGTGATGTGCTCGAGCCGGTCCGCCGTGTCGTAGGCGTAATCGAGGAAGGTGCCGTCCTCGCGGGTGGTGCGCGCGATCCGGCCCTGGGCGTCGAAGGCGACCGTGCGATCCGCCGCCGACAGCGTCCAGCCACCGCCGGTCTCCGTCTTGATCCGGTCGCCCGACGCATCGGCGGCCACATAGACCGCGCCGACGCGACGGAACGGACGTTGCAGGCCACCGCCTTCACTCAGCAGGGCATGGTCGCCGCTCACCGACAGCCGCAGCTCGTGCGAATGGCTCCAGCCGGGCCCGAAGTTCGACTGCCGCGCGACCTGCGAGGAGCGGAAGGTGCGCACGAAACTGACCCAACCCAGGTCGAAATCCAGCTCCGGCTGCGACTTGGCGCCGGTCTGGACGTCGCAGGGGTTGCCCCGGGAGCACTCGTCCGGCTGCACCGGGCCGGTGAGGTAGGCGACCACGTCCGGGCGCACGCAGGCCTGGTAGTCGTCGTCCCACTCGGTGTAGGGAATCGGGCATTGCAGGCGCCGCGAACGCGTCGCATAGCCTGCGCTGACAAAGGGTTCGCAGCTGCCATCGGATGCCCTGAACTGCATGTTGACGTCGTAGTAGCGCTGTTCCTCGCGCCCCTCGGCCTCGGGAGAAATCGCGGCCCATTCGGTGTTCGGCTCGATCGACATCTCGCCGCAGGAGGGCTCGTGATTGGGGCTGTAGAAGGCCTCCATTCCCACCAGCATCGCCGCCTCGGTGACGTACTGGCTGCCGAGGGCCGAATAGTTCCATTCCGGATCGAGCGGCTGTTCGGCGCCGAGGGTGAACACGATCGTGGTGTTGACCCCGTCCACCGGCAGCAGCTTCTGGCTCTTCACATAGGCGTAGGCACCCTCGGCGTCACTGGGTCCGGGAACGTCCCACAGCGCGGATTCGGCCTCCTCCTGGGTCTCGAACGTACCCACCACCGTGCGCGGCTGCTCGGCATGTTCGACTTCCAGCGTCCACGGCGGCGTCGTGGTCTGCGCCAGGGCCGGCGTCGCGGCGAGCAGCAGGCAGGCCAGCCCCACCCTCGCGAACCTCACCCTCGCCAACGACCTGGCCGGCGTGACCTTGTCGCTGGACCGCACATTGTCCGATGCGCCGACACGGCGCGCCACGCGGCGCGCGAGACCTGAAAGATGCATGCGTTTTCCCTTTCCTTTTCAGTCCGTTGCGGACCGAATATCCATGGGTGACTCGTTTTCGAGCGCGCCGGACGCGTTCCTGTCAGCGCTTGATCGATGCTTGCACGGCCCGGATTTCAGATACAAGCGCGATTGTTTACCTGAAGTGGCGAATTCGCCCCGTTGCGTGTTGTCTTGCATTCGCGACACCTAATGATCTCCACGACCCGGTACCAGCCCTACGCAAACAGGTCCCCCTGCGGCGAGGCTCGCCGCGGTGCGACGAAGCGGCTGCAATCCAATGGCGGCAGGCGGCCGTAGCCCAGGCGCTTCTGGGCCTTGCGGAAGCGCTGCGCGATCAGCTCGGCGAACGGGCCGCTGCCGCGCATGCGGGTGCCGAACGCGCTGTCGTAGTCCTTGCCGCCGCGCATCTGCCGGATCAGGCTCATCACGTGGTCGGCGCGGTCGGGATAGTGCAGCTGCAGCCACTCGCGCCAGACCTGCTTGAGCTCGTGCGGCAGGCGCAGCAGCACATGGCCGGCCGAACGCGCGCCGGCGGCGTGGGCGGCTTCGAGGATGGCCTCCAGCTCGCGGTCGTTGATCATCGGGATCACCGGCGCGACCAGCACGCCGACCGGCACGCCCGCCTCCGCCAATGCCCGGATCACTTTCAGGCGGGTGTGCGGCGCCGCCGCGCGCGGCTCCATCCGCGCCGACAGGCGGTTGTCGAGAGTGGTCACCGACACGTAGACGGTGACCAGGCGCTCGCCCGCCATCGCCGCCAGCAGGTCGAGGTCGCGCAGGATGGTCGCGCCCTTGGTGACGAAGCTGACCGGATGCCGGCATTCGGCCAGCAGCTCCAGGCACTGGCGGGTGATCCGGTAGTCGCGCTCGATCGGCTGGTAGGCATCGGTATTGATGCCCAGCGCGATCGGCGCGCAGCGGTAGGACGGCTTCGACAGCTCGTGGCGCAGGCGCTCGGCGGCATTGGTCTTGGCGAACAGCCGGGTCTCGAAATCCAGCCCCGGCGACAGGTCCAGGTAGGCATGCGAGGGCCGTGCGAAGCAGTAGACGCAGCCGTGCTCGCAGCCGCGGTAGGGATTGACCGACTGGCTGAAGCCGATGTCCGGCGAGTCGTTGCGGCTGATCACGCTGCGCGCGCGCTCCTCGCGCACCTGGGTCGCCGGATGACGCAGGCCCTCGTCCTGGTCGGCGAGCGCGCCGGCCAGCGAGTCCCAGCCGTCGTCGGCGGCCTCGGTGCGGGTGGTCGCGAAGCGGCCCTCGATCCGCGAGGCGGCGCCGCGGCCTTTCACCTGCCGTGCAGACGGCGCAACGATTTTCCGGGCATCATCCATCGTCAGACAGCCTACGCCGCCGGCGTCGCATCCGCCGCGACGCCGGTCGGCGACCGGGCATGACGCCTCCCCTGCCCTCGCCACGCCCACCGTGCTGACCGATCTCTGGCAATCGCTGACCTCGATCCCGCACCTGGGCTACTACCTGGGCGTGGGCTGGCTGTTGTACCTGGTCTGGCTGGGCGGCTGGATCGTGCTGCAGAAGCGCGAGCCGGCGGCCACGCTGAGCTGGCTGATCTCGCTGGCCGCCCTGCCCTACGTGGGTTTCTTCGTCTACTACTTCTTCGGCCCGCAGCGGATCCACCGCCAACGGCTGCGCCGGCACCGCAGCCGTTCCGCGCTGCCGGCGCCACCGCGCGGCCTGCTGCCGGACCCGGACGCGATCGAGCTGGCACGGCTGGGCCAGGCGCTGACCGACCTGCCGCCAACCACCGCCACCCGGGTCGATCTGCTGATCGACGGCGCCGCCAAGTACACCGCGCTGCTGGAGGCGGTGGCGGCGGCGCGCGAGCACATCCATCTGGAGTACTACATCTTCCAGCCCGACCGCACCGGCACCGCGCTGCGCGACGCGCTGATCGAACGCGCCCGCGCCGGGGTCCGGGTGCGGCTGTTGCTGGACGCGGTCGGCTCCGGCCAGACCCGGCGCCGTTTCCTGCAGCCGCTGCTCGATGCCGGCGGCGAGGTCGCCTGGTTCCATCCGCTGCGGATGCGTTATTTCTGGAAGCGTCCGTGGCTGAACCTGCGCACCCACCGCAAGATCGTGGTGATCGACAGCCGGGTCGCGTTCACCGGCGGCATCAACATCACCGACGAGGAGGACGAGCGCCTGCGCGACGACGCCTACCGCGACCTGCACCTGCGCCTGGAGGGCAATGCGGTGCTGGAGCTGCAACTGGTGTTCGTCGAGGACTGGGCCTATGCGACCGGGGCGCCGCCGCTGCGTCTGCCGGTGCCGGCACGGGTACCCGGCGCGATCGCCGCGCAGGTGGTGATGTCGGGTCCGGACTCGAACTGGGAGGCCATCCACCGCATGCACGTCAGCGCGATCCACTCCGCGCAGCGGCGGGTGTGGCTGGTGACCCCGTACTTCGTCCCCGGCGAGGCCGCGCGCATGGCGCTGACCTCGGCGGCGCTGGGCGGCCTGGACGTGCGCGTGCTGGTGCCGCGGCTGAGCGACAGCCGGCTGGTGACCTACGCGGCGCGCTCCTACTTCGACGAACTGCTGGCCGCCGGCGTGCGCATCTACGAGTACGGCCCGCGCATGCTGCACAGCAAGGCCCTGCTCTGCGACGACGATCTGGTCCTGGTCGGCAGCGCCAATTTCGACAATCGCAGCTTCCGGCTCAACTTCGAGGTCTGCGTGCTGTTCCGCGATACCGGCCTGGCCGGGGAACTGGCCGCGCTGATCGAGCACGAGTGCGAAAGCTGCACCCCGGTGTGCGACCGCCGCCAGCGGCCGCTATGGACCGCGCGCCTGCCCGAGGCGCTGGCACGGCTGGTATCGCCGCTGCTCTGATCGCATTGCCGTGATCGCGTCCGCGGGGCGCAGCGATTTCCGGGGCCACCCCGAGGATCGCGGCTCACGCCGCTCCTACGAAGAGCGTTTGTCTACCTCGTGAACCCATCCCCCTGAGTCAGGGGTCGATTCGCATCGCAGATGCGAATTGGGGGTGTGGAAGCGCAACGGCGGGGCCCAAGGTTTGCGCAGCAAACTTTGGGAGATATCCGGGCGCAGCCGGATATCGTTCCCCCTGAGTCAGGGGGCGACTCGTGCCGCAGGTGCGAATGGGGGTGTGGAAGCGCTACGGTGAGGCCCGAGATTTGCGAAGCAAACTTTGGGGATTCCCCGGCGCAGCCGGGGATCGCGGCATACGCCGCTCCTGCGGGAGGCGCTCCTACAGGATAGGGACGGAGCTGAAGGTGGAAGTATCAAGCCATCGCCGTCCGCAACCGCCTCCTCCCACGACCCGTAGGAGCGGCGTGAGCCGCGACGGGGCTTCCCCATGATCGCCGGATACGGCCCGCCGGACTCCGACCAGCGGCCCCTGAGCGGGCATGACCGGAGGCGCATCGCCGGCGGGTCGTGGGTACACTGCGGGGGCCGTCCCGCTGGAACCGTTCCGATGATGCCCTGGCTCTCCCTGTTGCTCGCCCTGGCCGCGCTGGCGGCCGCGTTCAAGGCGTCGACGCCCGGCGTGCTCGCGCTGTGGCTGCTGTTGTCGCTGCTGCTGTTGCTGGGCTGGGTGTTCGGCCTGCTCGCACAGCGCGTGGGCAGTCGCAGCCGCGACGAGTCCTACATCCTCGACCCGGCCGAGTTGCAGCGCATGCGCGAACAGGCCGAGGCGCGCCGGCTGGCCGCGCAGAACAGCGCCACCGTCGGCCAGGAACCGCCGCACTGAGCCACGATCGCCCCGCCCCGGCGGGCGACACCCGACCATTGCCGTCGCGGCCGCGCTAAGCTGTCGCGATGACCGTACTCAGCGTCAACGTCAACAAGGTCGCGGTGCTGCGCAACTCGCGCGGTGGCGGCGAGCCGGATGTGGTGCAGGCCGCGCGGGCCTGCCTGGATGCCGGCGCCCATGGCATCACCGTGCATCCACGCCCGGACGCGCGCCACATCCGCGCCGACGATGTGTACGCGCTGGCCGAGCTGACCCGCGAGTACGGGGTGGAATTCAACCTCGAGGGCAATCCGTTCGCGCCGCCACGACCGGGCTACCCGGGCTTTGTGACCCTGTGCGATCAGGTGCGTCCGGCGCAGGCGACCCTGGTGCCCGACGGCGACGCCCAGCTGACCTCCGACCACGGCTTCGACTTCGTCCGCGATGGCGAGGCACTGCGCCCGCTGGTCGCCGAGCTGAAGGCATTCGGCTGCCGGGTCAGCCTGTTCGCCGACGCCCATACCGTGCCGGAGCAGTCGCGGATCGAGTGCGCGGCCGAGTGCGGCGCCGACCGGGTCGAGCTCTACACCGGCCCCTATGCCGAGGCGTTCGGCCGGGCCGACGAAGCGGCGGTACTGTCGCGTTTCGCCGGGGCGGCGGCACGCGCCGGCGCGGCCGGATTGGGCGTCAACGCCGGCCACGACCTCAGCCAAGCCAACCTGGGACGCTTCCTCGGCGGCGTCGCCGGCGTGCAGGAGGTGTCGATCGGTCACGCGTTGATCGGCGAGGCGCTCTACGCCGGTCTGGCCGCGACCGTGCGCGGCTATCTGGCCATCATCGCCGCCGCCGAACGCGGCGACGGCTGAGCACGGGTTCCGCGTCGAGATCGTCGTTGCGGTCCCGGGGCCGGCCGCGCTCATTGCGCGTGGGCGATCTCGCCAATGCCGCTGGCGCGGGCCAGTTTCAGCGCGTCGGCGAAGGCCTGGTAGTCGGCGTCGTCGCTGGCACCGACCATCAGCACCTGCGGCTCGCCGCTGGCGGCACGGGCGGCCAGGCTCTGGGCCAGCATCGCCGAATCCATGACCACGCCATCGAGGCTGAAACGGTCGTTGCCGCGGGCGAGCAGTTCGATCTTCTCGATCTTCTGCGGGTTCGGCTCCAGCTTCGACGGCTGCGGAAGGCGGGCGTCCAGCGATCGCGTCGCCACCGGCGCGATCACCATGAAGATGATCAGCAGGACCAGCATCACGTCGATCAGCGGGGTGATGTTGATCTCGGCCAGCGCGGCGGAACCGCGGGCATTGTCGAACGGACTGCGGGACTGCACGGAAACTGCCATGGCGCCCTCCTGTCATGGGCCCGATGCCCGCCTTCGACGTTACCCGCACCGCCGCCGGCTGGCAATCGCGAAAGTTTCTGCTAGCCGTAGGAGCGGCGTGAGCCGCGACCAGGCGTTCATGGGAAAGCTCCATCGCGGCTTACGCCGCTCCTGCGAAGAGCATGGGAGTTTCGCGCGCATGGCGATCGCCGGCGGTGCCGCTCCTGCGGAGTTGCGGCTTCGCGGCGGGCAAAAAAAACGCCGCCCATCGGGGCGGCGTTCAATTGAATCATCACGACGGTAAACGTCGATCGGTTCCGGCGGTCGATCAGTTCTCGACGAAGCCGATCTTTTCCATCTTTGCGTTCTTGGCCGCGGTCAGGACCTTGGCCAGGGTGCCGTAGGCGGCGTCGCCGTTGGCGTCGATCTCCAGGGTCGGCTGATTGGTCGGGTCGCGCTGGACCTCCGACGTCATCCGGGCCTGCAACTCGGCCAGCGGTGCCGGCGAGTCGTTCCAGTAGACCGTGCCGCTGGCGTCGATCCGCAGACTGATCGGCGGCGGCGGATCGCTCTTGACCTGGGGCGGGGTGACGCTGCGCTGCGGCAGCGAGATATCGACCGGATAGCTGGCAATCGGCGCGGTCACCATGAAGATGATCAGCAACACCAGCATCACGTCGACGAGCGGCGTGACGTTGATGTCGGCCATCGCGCCGCTGCCACCAGTAGTGAAAGCCATAGCTGCGCTCCCTTAGTTGCCGCGATCGGCGATGGTGACGAAGCCGACCTTGCGAATGCCTTGCGACTGCGCGGTCTTCACGACTTCGTTGACGATCCGGTACTTGGTGGTCTTGTCGCCACGCACGTTCACCTGCGGCTGAGGCGTTTTCTGCGCCTCGACCGAGAAGCGGCTTTCGAGCATGTCCTTGGTGACCGGCTCGTCGTTCCAGAACAACGAGCCGTCCTCCAGCACTGCCACCGTGATCGGCGGTGTCGGCAGGGGTTCCTGCTTCTCGTCCAGGTTGGCCTCGGGCAGCTCCACCTTCACTTTGTGCGTCATCAGGGGCGCAGTGATCATGAAGATGATGAGCAGCACCAGCATCACGTCCACCAGAGGCGTGACGTTGATGTCGGCCATTGCGCCGCCGCTACCGCCAGAACTGAAAGCCATGTTCGAACTCCAAAATCGCGTGTGTGACGACGGCTGGTATTAGCGCTTGCCGCCGATGTCGCCGACGCGCGAACCGGTGGCGAAGAAGTCGTGCAGGTCGTGCGCGAAGGTGTCGAACTTGTTGTTCGTCACGCGGTTCAGGCGGGTGAAGAAGTTGTACGCCAGCACCGCCGGGATCGCGACGAACAGACCGATCGCGGTCATGATCAGCGCCTCGCCGACCGGACCGGCCACGGCGTCGATCGACGCGTTGCCGCTCATGCCGATGCGGATCAGGGCGTGGTAGATGCCCCACACGGTGCCGAGCAGACCGACGAACGGCGCGGTCGCACCGACCGAGGCCAGCAGGGTCAGACCCGACTCCAGGCCCGAGCTCTCGCGGGTGACGGCCTGACGCAGGGCGCGGTCGACGAACTCGGAGCGGTTCAGCGACTCGACCAGACGCGAGCCTTCATGGCGCTGGTGGTGCGAGGCGGCCTGGGCGGCGTCGAGGGCGATCTTCGAGAACGGCTCGCTGCGCGGCTGCTCTTCCATGTAGCGGATCGCGTCCTGCGCGTTCGGGGTTTCCCAGAAGGTGCTGATGACGCGGTCGGAACTCGCGCGAAGACGCATGTTCTTCACGAAGTTGTAGATCATCCAGTAGATCGACATGGCCGACATGGTCACCAGGGTGATGAACACGATCCAGGCGACCGTATCGAAGTTCTGGATCATGTGGCCAAAGCTCATCTGCTGGAGAGCTTCGGCGTTGGAGCCTCCGGCAGTGGCAGCGGTGGTGGTTTCCTGCAGCATGACGCTTACCTTTGAATGTCGTGGAAGGAAAAAGCAGTTACGAAAGAGCGGAGCGTTTCTTTAGGAAAGTTGAAACGTATTGCCCGGTGTGGTGTTGCCTTGTTGCCCGTCCTGCCGGCCCGATCAGCGCGGCGGGACGAAATCGACCGGGACGCGCACCTTGCTGGCCACGGCCACGCCGTTGCGCATTTCCGGATTGAACCGCCACTTGCGTGCAGCTTCCATTGCGGCGCGGTCCAGATTGCGGTTGCGGCTGGACTTCTCCACCGACACGTCGAGCACGTTGCCCTGGGCGTCGATGCTGATGACCAGCACCACGGTACCGCCGACACCCTGACGGGCCTCGGTAGGCGGATAACGCGGCGGGTTGAGCCGGCGCGAGGACGGATCAACGCTGGAACCGATGGTGGTGGCCGGCGGCGGCGGCGACGGCGGAGCCGGCGGCGGGGCCTGGACGTCGACCGGGCTCGGATCTTCGAACACGACCGGCGGCTCTTCCGGCGGCGGCGGCAGTTGGGTCGGCTGCGGCGGCGCGATCTTCGGCGGCGGCTTGAGCTCCTTCGGGGGCTCCGGCGGCGGCGGCGGCGGCGGGGGCGGCGGCGGCGGCGGCTTGATCAGATTGACGAGGGTGACCTCTTCCTTCTGCTCTTTGGGCGGCGGCGGAGCCATCGGGGCCAGCAGCAGCAGCAGGGCCGCGGCGTGCACCGTGATCGCCATGGTGATACCGGCAATGCGGGCCCAGTTGAGGCCTTCGTCGCGATCGTCGTTATGAACGTGGTTTTCGAGGTCTTGCGTCATGCGCCGTCAGCTCGGGGAGGTGTTTCCGCAACGTCTGACGCCGCGGGCGTTGGTGATGGCCCGGACGCCGCGTTAGCCGCGCCCGAACCTCCTAGCTTATACCAAATGGGTCTCGTCGTTCCAAGTGGAGGCCCATCCTTTTGTCGTATTGATCGATCGCCGATCAACCGCCAGGCAGGGAGGTGATCTGCTTGGCTTCCTCGGGGCGCTTGACCCCCTTTGCCAGCGCCTGACGCGCCGCCTCCTTGGCCTCGGCGATGCGGTCCTCCTGCCACAGCACCTTGGCCAGATTCAGATAGGTCTCGCCGTCGTCGTCCAGCGGCGCGGCCTTGCGGTAGGCCTCGATCGCCGGTCCGATCTGCTCGGAGAAGTAGTAGGACTGGGCGAGGGCCAGATTGTTCTGGAAGTCGTTCTGGAGGATGCCCTTGTCCAGGCCCTCCTTGATCACGTTGGCCGCGTCGCGCTCCCTGCCGTCCATGTTGAGGTAGGTCGCGTACAGCTGGCGGTACTCGCGGTCCTCGCTCAGCTGGCCGGCCGCGCGCAGCTTCTCCAGCACCTCGGCGGCCTTGGCGAAGTTGTCGGCCTGCTGGTAGGTCGCGGCGAGGTTGAGCTGGGCGCGCTTGTCGCCCGGGTTGCGGGCGGCGATCGCCTCGGCCAGGGCGGCCGCCTCGGCGGTCTGTCCGGTCTCGAAGTAGGTCGCCATCAGCAACTGCTGCCAATCGTTGCGCGGCTCGTCGGCGGCGTCGAGCGCCTGCTTGAGCACGGTCGCGGCCTCCGGGTAGCGCTCCATGCGGTACAGCGCATTACCCTTGATCACCAGGTGATCGGGTTTGGTGCTCTTGGTCTCGGCGAAGAAGCGGTCGATCGTGGCCAGGGCCTGGTCGTACTGCTCTTCCTGCATCTGCAACTGGCCCAGCATCAGCATCGCGCCGTAGTGGCCGTTGTTGTCCAGACCGTTGAATTCCAGGGTCTTGCCGAGATAGTCCATCGCCTTCGCGGTGTCGTCGCTGTCGTAGGCGCTCTGCGCGGCGATCTGGGCGGCGAACGACTTGTCGTAGGCGTTGGCCTTCTCGTTGGCCATGATCTCCTCGGCGATCGCGATCGCCTCGGCGCCCTCGTCGTCGTCGTAGCGGTCCATCATCTTCTGCAGCTTCGACGACATCCGCGAGGAGGCCTTGGTCCTGGGCTCTTCGCGGGTCGCATCCGGATAGTCGACACTGGACTCGGCCTGGCCACCGCGCTGGGCCTGACGTTCGCGGCGCTCCTCGGCGCGCTGCTGGGCGCTCTGCGCGTTGACCTGCGAGACGCCACCGAACACGAGCACCGCGCCAATGGCGGCGGCGAGCAGGTTGAGGTGGCGGGGCGTGGTTGCATTCATCGAGTCACCTTTCTGGATACTGCGACCGTCCTGGGTCGGAAGCGGGGTCGTAATCCGGCAGATCGGAGTCTGCGGGCCGGTCACGCTACCAGAAACGCGTGATCGCGGCATACTGGGTTGACGTTGTTACATTTTTGTTGCCCGAACGCGGCTCGCCGACGGTGCAGGGGGACGGTGTCAGCCGCAACGCGGCTGGCGACCACCGGCCCGGGCCTGTTGCCAGACCGGCGCCAGGCTGTCGGCACGGCGGTCCAGCTCCTGGATCCGCGAGGCCGGGTTGGGGTGGGTCGACAGCCATTCCGGCGGCTGTCCGCTGCTGGCGGCGAGCATGTTCTTCCACAGGTCGACCGCCTGGTGCGGGTCGTAGCCGGCGCGCGCCATCAGACGCTGCCCGACCACGTCGGCCTCGGTTTCCTGGGTGCGGTTGTTCGGCAGCAGCAGGCCGGCCTGGACCGCCGCGCCGCCGAGCTGGCCGGTGGTATTGGCGGCGTTCTGGCCGTAGCGCGAGCCGACCAGGGCACCGAGCAGGCCGAGCCCGGTCCGGGCGCCGATCTGGCGGGTGATGCGCTCGTCGTGATGGTTGGAGATCACGTGACCGACCTCGTGGGCGACCACCGCGGCGAGCTGGTCCTGGTTCCTGGCGACCTTGAAGATGCCGGTGTTCACGCCGACCTTGCCGCCAGGCAGGGCAAAGGCATTGGGCTCGTCGTCGACAAACAGCGCCACCTCCCAGCCGCTCTGTTGCTGTGCCGGCAGTTCGCGGGTGATCGAGTCGACCACGCAGCGCACGTAGCGGGTCTGTGCCGCATTGGTACTGATCTTCTTGCTCTTTTTGGCCTGATCGAAGGCCTGGATGCCCAGTTGCTGGAGCTGGGCGTCGGACATGCCGCCGACCACCTGGGTGCGGCCGGTGGGCGAGGTGGTGGTGGCGCAGGCCGAGAGCAGGGCGGCCAGCGCGAGGCCGGCGGCGAGCGGGCGCCAGCCCGCGGCGACAGGCGCGCGGGCCCGGTCGGGCGACGGGTTTGTGCTGTGCATGTGGCGGCCCCTTGCGTGAACAGGCTCGTTGTAGCCCAACCCGGATTAACGTTCCGTAATCGGGTACGGCCGAGGGGCCTTTACGGTTTCACCCGGTCGCACGAACGGTCGGGGCCGACGGACCGGCGGCTCAGCCGCCGGCGGACAGCAGCAGCGCGCAGGCGAGGGCATTGTTGAGCGCATGCGCGCCGATCGCCGCCCACAGGGTGCCGGTACGGCGGTAGACCCAGGCGAACACCACCCCCATCAGTCCGTAGACCAGCCACAGCTGCAGCATCGCCGGCCACGGGTTGTCGCTCAGTCCCGGCAGTTCGTGGACCAGGGCGAAGGCCGCGCCGCTGAGCAGCATGCCCAGGACCGGATACCCAGCGCGCCACAGGCGACCAAACAACACGCGGCGGAACAGCAACTCCTCATAGGCCGGCGCCAGCACGATCGCGAAGCCCAGCATGAACAGCGGACTGTCGGCGAAGGCGGCTTCGACCATCGCCACATTGCTCGGCACCGGGGTCGACCCCAGGCGCTCGCCGATCCAGTTGATCAGCATGCCCAGGCCGGATACCGCCAGCCCGGTCACCAGCATCCAGGCCCAGCTCGAGGTGCGCGCCAGCGCGGCGCGGGATGCCGCGCGCTCGCCGACGTCGGCACGGCGGCGCAGGAAGTAGACCAGCAACACCGCCGGCAGCATCGACAGCAGGGTGATCCAGACCAGGACCACGCCCTGCGGCTGCGGCGGTTGTTGCCGCAGCTGCGCGGCGACCGCGGCGGGGTCGCCGCCGCTCGCGCCCAGCGCGCTCCACAGCATCCACAGCGAGACCAGGGCGGTGCTCAGCAACAGCGACACCGCCGCCACCGCCAGCAGGTCGACCGCGAAACCGAACAGGGCGCGACCCGGGCCGGTCGGTGCGGCGGCGGCCGGCGGCGAGGCGGGCAGGTCGAGGCGGCTCATCGCGGCGTGGGCGAGGGCGGGTGCCGCAGGCACGTGGGCTGCCCGATGGCAGGCCACGAAGCCCGTGCTCCCTGTGCGAAGGGCGCGGGGCACTTGGCGAGGCCAGGAAGGCCGAGCGTAGTGCCGCTGGAGCCGCGCAGCCGCATGCCCGGACTCAGACGTCGAGGTTGGCGACCTTCAGCGCGTTGTCCTCGATGAACTCGCGGCGTGGGTGAGGGCGGGTGCCGCAGGCACGTGGGCTGCCCGATGGCAGGCCACGAAGCCCGAACGCCCTGGGCAGGACGCCCAGGGCCGGTGCACTTGGCGAGGCCAGGAAGGCCGAGCGTAGTGCCACTGGAGCCGCGCAGCCGCATGCCCGGACTCAGACGTCGAGGTTGGCGACCTTCAGCGCGTTGTCCTCGATGAACTCGCGGCGCGGCTCCACCACATCCCCCATCAGCGTGCTGAAGATCTGGTCGGCGGCGACCGCGTCCTCGATGCGCACGCGCAGCAGGCGACGGGTCTCCGGATTGACCGTGGTTTCCCACAGCTGCTCGGGATTCATCTCGCCCAGGCCCTTGAAGCGCTGGATCTGGCGGCCCTTCTTGGCTTCGTCCATCAACCAGGTCTGGGCCTGGGCGAAGCTCTCGACCGGCTGCGCGCGATTGCCGCGGACGATCTGGGCACCATCGCGGATCAGGCCGTGCAACTGGTCGGCGGCCTCGCGCAGGGCGCGCAGCTCGCCGCCCTCGAACGCGGCCAGCGGCAGCAGCTGGGTCACGGTCTGGCCCATGTGGGTGCGCTCGATCCGCAGCGCGGCCGGCTGCAGGTCGTTGGCCGGCTGGAACGCCAGCGCGTAGCGCGGCTGGCCCAGACCGGTGCGGTTGAGGCGGGCGGCGAGGGCGTCGAGCTCGTGCTGCTCGTCGGTGTTGTCCTGCAGCCGCGCCGGGTCGAGCGGGGTGAAGTCGATCAGCGCCTCGAGCACGCGCGGATCGAAGCGGTGCTGGTTGCGGGCGATCACCTCGCGCGCGGACGCGTAGTCCAGCAGCAGCTTCTCCAGCGCCGCGCCGGTGATCGGCGGCTCGCCGTCGGCCGGCACCAGGCTGGCGTTCTCGACCGCGTGGCTGGCCAGGTACTCGTCCAGCGCCGCGTCGTCCTTCAGGTACAGCTCGGTCTTGCCCTGCTTGATCTTGTACAGCGGCGGCAGGCCGATGTAGACGTGGCCGCGCTCGATCAGCTCCGGCATCTGCCGATAGAAGAAGGTCAGCAGCAGGGTGCGGATGTGGCTGCCGTCGACGTCGGCGTCGGTCATCAGGATGATGCGGTGGTAGCGCAGCTTGTCCGGGTTGTACTCGTCCTTGCCGATGCCGGTGCCCAGGGCGGTGATCAGGGTGCCGACCTCGGCCGAGGACAGCATCCGGTCGAAGCGCGCGCGCTCGACGTTGAGGATCTTGCCCTTCAGCGGCAGGATCGCCTGGGTCCGGCGGTTGCGGCCCTGCTTGGCCGAGCCGCCCGCGGAGTCGCCCTCGACGATGAACAGCTCGCTCAGCGCCGGGTCCTTCTCCTGGCAGTCGGCGAGCTTGCCGGGCAGGCCGGCGATGTCGAGCGCGCCCTTGCGGCGGGTCAGGTCGCGGGCCTTGCGCGCGGCCTCGCGCGCGCGCGCGGCGTCGACCACCTTTTCGCAGATGGCACGGGCCTCGTGGGGGTTTTCCTCCAGGAACTCCTGCAAACGTGCACCGAACGTGCTCTCAACGACCGGCTTCACGTCGGAGCTGACCAGTTTTTCCTTGGTCTGGCTGGAGAAACTGGGGTCGGGCACCTTCACCGACAGCACCGCGATCATGCCTTCGCGCATGTCGTCGCCGGACAGGCTGATCTTGGCCTGCTTGGCGATGCCATTGGCTTCGATGTAGTTGGACAGGGTGCGGGTGAGGGCGGCACGGAAGCCGGCCAGGTGGGTGCCGCCGTCCTTCTGCGGGATGTTGTTGGTGAAGCAGAACATCGTTTCCTGGTAGGCGTCGGTCCACTGGATCGCGACGTCCACGGTGATGTCATTGGCTTCACCGGACACCGCGATCACGTTCGGGTGCAGCGGGGTCTTGAGCTGGGCCAGGTGCTCGACGAAGGAGCGGATGCCGCCCTCGTACTGGAACACGTCGCGCTTGCCCTCGCCACGCTCGTCGACCAGGGTGATCTTCACCCCCGAGTTCAGGAACGACAGCTCGCGCAGGCGCTTGGCCAGGATGTCGTAGTGGAATTCGGTGTCGGTGAAGATCTCCGCCGCCGGCTTGAAGCGCAGCTTGGTGCCGCGCTTTTCGGTGGCCTCGAGGATCTGCAGCGGTGCCAGTGGTTCGCCCAGCGCGTATTCCTGGTGGTGGTGGTGGCCGTCGCGCCACACGTCCAGCCACAGGTGCGAGGACAGCGCGTTGACCACCGACACGCCGACGCCGTGCAGGCCGCCGGACACCTTGTAACTGTTGTCGTCGAACTTGCCGCCGGCGTGCAGCACGGTGAGGATCACCTCGGCCGCGGACACCCCTTCTTCCTTGTGCACGTCCACCGGCATGCCGCGGCCGTTGTCCAGCACCGAGACCGAGCCGTCCTCGTGGATGGTGACCACGATGTCGTCGGCGTGACCGGCGAGGGCCTCGTCGACCGAGTTGTCGACCACCTCGAACACCATGTGGTGCAGGCCGGTGCCGTCGTGGACGTCGCCGATGTACATGCCCGGACGCTTGCGCACCGCTTCCAGACCACGCAGCACGGTGATCTTGCTGGAGTCGTAGGTCTGGGGCACGGCGGGGTCCTGGACGGACTCGCTCTGGGTGTCGGGGGAGTTGGGGTCGTGCTCGGATGAGGTCATTGCGGCAACAGGCTCCGGCAACGCGGTCGCATAAGTGCGACGCGTCCATACACATTGGCTAAAAGCGACAGTCGAGTATAGCAGCCGGGCAGGGG
>NZ_VICD02000297.1 GCF_006546735.2 Marilutibacter maris
ACCCGGCTGAGCGCGTCGGTGACCGTCTCCAGATTGCCGTTGGCGTCGTAAGTGAAGTCGGTCGGGTTGGCGCCGGCATCGGCCTGGGTCGCCAGCTGGCCGAGCTGGTTGTAGACCCGCGACAGGGTGCGCTTGAGGGCGTCGTTCTCGCCCAGCACCTCCTCCTTGATCCGGTTGCCGGCGTTGTCGAGGGTGTAGTGCAGGCGGTTGCCGTCGGCATCGACGATGTCGGTCAGCCGGTGCGCGGCGTCATAGACATAGGAGGTGAAGCTGCCATCGGGCAGGGTCACGCTGCTGACCAGGCCGGTCGGCAGGTAGGCGATCGCGGTAATGCGGTCGTCGGCCTCGCTGTTGTCGTCGCTGCCGCGGACCTTGCGCGCGGTCATCCAGCCACGCGGGTGGTACTCGAAGTCGGTGACGACGTCGTTGGCGTCCCTGACCGACAGCACCCGGCCGGCACCGTCGTAGCGCAGGGTCTCGGTGACGTGGCCGAGCGCGTCGGTGACTTTCCACAGATCGCCCTTGCGCCAGGCGCAGGTCGCCGGCGAGGTCGCGCAGTCGCCATGGTCGGCGGCGTAGTACTGGTAGGTGGTCAGGTCGCTGACGTCGCTGCGGGGGCCGTCTACCGAGGTCAGCAGGCCGACGCGCGGGCAGATGCCCGTGTCGACATCGGGTTGTTCGCAGTAGGCGAAAAAAGTGCTTCGCGCTGCATGGACACCCGAGGGATCCGAAACGGTTTTCGACAGGACCCTCCTGTCACTTCGGTATTGCCACGCCCTTTTTTCAACCAAGATCCCATCGGCATCGACCACGCGCTTCTCCGATGGCATACCGGCCGCTGGATCCCAATCGGTTTCGATCGTGGCGGTCAAGCTTGTCCTGCTCCCACCACTGGTCAGACCTATCGTTCGCTGCGTTTCATAGATGTTGTACCCGGCATAACCAAAAGAACTCCTGCCACCCCCAGGACGAATCAGATACGTAGGCCTGTCGCTCCGATACTTTGCAGAATATGACTGAAGCTGCGTACCACTATCGTCCAGGATTTTCAGCTCCTCGACCCTACGCCCCGGACCCGCACTAAAGGTATAGACCTTGGTCTTTCCACTCGAAAAATTGACGGTAGTCATTGTGTCCGAGTTATAGGTCAACTCCACACGACCGGCACCACCAGACTTCTCACTCGTTAGTACACGCCCAAGAGTGTCATAGCTGTATGTCGAAAGCCTGTTCCCGCTGCTATCGATAACACCGGTCAGCAAGACAGAAACATCAGCATCACAATCAGCACTTACGCTTCCACCTGCGTCAACGCACGTCAACCCACTCTCGCCGTACAGGTATTGCTCTCCACGAACATCTCCGGTCCTGACAGCTCCACTCAGAACACCTGCATCGTATGCATACGAAACGAGCTGAACTCCATCCGCGTCAACGCTCTTGAGCACGAACCGCTCCACCTCAACTCCGTTCTCCAATGGCACCCGAACGGCGGCGTAACTGAAATTCAACTTTCGACCATCGTCACTGCTGACGTCGCGCAGCGCATCAAGCTCAAGACACTCACCGGCCGCAATGTCGCTACGACCACAGTAGTTGAAAACCAGGCTCCTATCGGCGTATTCCGAGCGGTTCAACCTGCCATCGGCACGAAACCACAGAGTCCTGCCATCGCCCAGCTCAAGCGACCACTTACCCTTTTTGGCGACAGTGTCCTCATCCGTTATCTTGAGCAATTTTGCATTCTTGGAAACCGATGGCCGCATAAAACCCGGCCCGCCTGAAACAAAGTACTCTACATATCCATCGGTTCTGAGCCAGAAAGAAGGCACACTCCCGGAATCCGAGAAGATCAACCGCTGTGAAAACGAGTGCGACCAGTTTTCACCCAGACCAGAAAGTTGCGGAAAGTCTCCAACCGAGTTGTAGGCCCTGGCAAAATCGGAACCCAGCCAGTTGAAGTCCGAGGTGTGGAACTCCTTATTACCCGTCCCTGCAGAGCAAGGGTTTCCGTCCCTGGAGTTGATGGTGCAATCCGGGGCATGCTGCCGGAGAACCATCCGAATCCTGGCCTTCGTCGAACTAGTGCAAATTTTCGGCCACAAGGCTACATCGGGGTCTCCGTCCGCATTGAATACGGCACGCAATCCAACCGGGCAATCGTAAAAATCGTGTCTTACCGCCTTAAATGTATAGAGATCTGAGGGAACGCCCTCAGGGTCGATGGGAACCACTTCTCTCTGGTTCAATACCGGAACTCCGCCGACATGAGAGGGGTTCATCGTTACTTTTGCCCTCCCCCCAGAGCTAGTCCAACCGGGGAAAGGAGGCGAAATGTACTGTCCGCGAAGCTCAGCCGTGTAATTACCAGACAAAGGATATGTACTTAGACTAGCCGCGACCATTTCATCTTCGGTGTCGCAGATGACGGGGGAGCAGGGCGTAGTGTTGCCTGTCGCGTGCCCACCATAAAAGTCATCCACGAAAGTCTCGTACTCACGTAGCGGGACCGAGTACTGAAAAGTCACTCCCTCCCCTTCTACGTACGCATGCCGACGTTCTAGATATGCATTACCTATCGGCTCCACAGGCTCAGTCCTGATATACGCCTCGGCTTCGGCGAGGGTATCGAACTCTGCATATTCAGTCGCGGGCATCTGCCGGGTTGCGTGGTAGGTATAGGTGGGTGCTTGGGCATAGCAATTGATGGTCGCCATCGCGGCCAACATCACTGCACATACAATTCTCACGAACAGCCTCCTGCTCAATATAAATCGTCCGCTTATGAGCCCCGATCAAGCGGCCGACTGTAGGACATCCGACTCGGATCCTCAAATAAGTCCTGCAATCCGGCACCACCTGTCACCTAGGACACACACTAGGCCCGACTTGCAGAATAGATGACGACAGCGCCCACTCAACGACATAGCCGCCGATCTTCACAACGATCGCGTCTAGTCTGGAAATGAAAATTATGAACTCGACTATGAGACCGGGACAGGGCTCCGGCGTATAGCTTCACAGCTCGCCTTCGAGGCGATTCTTTCTGCCACGGCTCAAGATCACGGGCAGGCATTGTCCAATGTCGCAGGCTACTTTGCTCCTGCGACTGCCTTGTTACAGCGGTTGTTTCCGCCTACCGCGCCTCGGCCACCTCGACCCCGTCCAGCCCCTGGGCCAGGGTCTGGGCGTCGCCGCCCTGGGCGAGCTTGATGCGCAGGCGCACCTCGTTCTGCGAGTCGGCGTAGCGCAGGGCGTCCTCGTAGCTGATCTCGCCGGCCTGGTAGAGCTCGAACAGGCTCTGGTCGAAGGTCTTCATGCCCAGCTGGACCGAGTCCTTCATCACTTCCTTCAGCTTGTGGATCTCGCCGTCGCGGATGTAGTCCTGCACCAGCGGGGTGCCGAGCAGGATTTCCATCGCGACCCGGCGCGCCTTGCCGTCGGGGGTCGGGATCAGCTGCTGCGCGACCACGCCCTTGAGGTTCAGCGACAGGTCCATCAGCAGCTGCCCGCGGCGATCCTCGGGGAAGAAGTTGATGATGCGGTCCATCGCCTGGTTGGCGTTGTTGGCGTGCAGGGTGCACAGCACCAGGTGGCCGGTCTCGGCGAAGGCGATCGCGTGGTCCATGCCCTCGCGGGTGCGGACCTCGCCGATCATGATCACGTCCGGCGCCTGGCGCAGGGTGTTCTTCAGCGCCGCGTCCCAGGTGTCGGTGTCGATGCCGACCTCGCGCTGGGTGATGATGCAGCCCTCGTGCTTGTGCACGAACTCGATCGGATCCTCGATGGTGATGATGTGGCCGGTCGAGTTCTGGTTGCGGTAGCCGATCATCGCCGCCAGCGAGGTCGACTTGCCGGTGCCGGTGGCGCCGACGAAGATGATGATGCCGCGCTTGGTCATCGCCAGCGTCTTGATGATCGGCGGCAGGCTCAGTTCCTCGACGGTCGGAATCTTGGTCTCGATCCGGCGCAACACCATGCCGACCTGGTTGCGCTGGTAGAAGCAGCTGACGCGGAAGCGGCCGACACCGGAAACGCCGATCGCGAAGTTGCACTCGTGGGTCTTCTCGAACTCCTCGCGCTGCTGCGGATTCATCACGTTGAGCACGAGGTCGCGGCTCTGCTGCGGGGTCAGCGCGCTCTGGGTGATCGGCGAGATCTTGCCGTGGACCTTCATCGACGGCGGCATGCCCGCGGTGATGAACAGGTCCGACGCCTTCTGGTGCGCCATCAGCTTGAGGAAGGAGGTGAAGTCGATCGTGCTCATTGCATGTGCCTCCATGAGGCCGGATTGTCTTTCCCGGCGGGGCCGGCGCGTCCCCGCCGCCCCACCCTGTCCAGCACCCCCGGCTCGGCGGGGGCGATGCGCGGAATCAGTCGAACAGGCGCTTGTCCTTGGCGTACTCGCGGGCCTGCTGGCGCGCGATCATGCCGCGCTTGACCAGGTCCTGCAGATGCTGGTCGAGCGTCATCATGCCGTGCTGCTGGCCGGTCTGGATCGCCGAATACATCTGCGCGACCTTGTCCTCGCGGATCAGGTTACGGATCGCCGGGATGCCGACCATGATTTCCCATGCCGCGGTACGGCCGCCGCCGACCTTCTTCAGCAGCGCCTGGCTGATCACCGCGCGCAGCGACTCCGACAGCATCGAGCGCACCATAGGCTTCTCGCCGGCGGGGAACACGTCGATGATGCGGTCGATGGTCTTGGCCGCCGAGCTGGTGTGCAGGGTGCCGAACACCAGGTGGCCGGTCTCGGCCGCGGTCAGCGCCAGGCGGATCGTCTCCAGGTCGCGAAGCTCGCCGACCAGGATGTAGTCGGGATCCTCACGCAGCGCCGAGCGCAGCGCCTCGTTGAAGCCATGGGTATCGCGGTGCACCTCGCGCTGGTTGATCAGGCACTTCTGCGAGGTGTGGACGAACTCGATCGGATCCTCGACCGAGAGGATGTGCGCGTACTCGTTCTTGTTGACGTGGTCGAGCATCGCCGCCAGCGTGGTCGACTTGCCCGAACCGGTCGGCCCGGTCACCAGGATCAGGCCCTGCGGCTGGTCGATCAGTTCCTTGAAGATGCGCGGGCAGCCCAGGTCCTCCAGGGTCAGCACCTCGGACGGAATGGTACGGAACACCGCACCGGCGCCGCGGTTCTGGTTGAACGCGTTGACGCGGAATCGCGCCAGGCCCGGGATCTCGAACGAGAAGTCGACCTCGAGGAATTCCTCGTAGTCGCGGCGCTGCTTGTCCGACATGATGTCGTAGACCAGCGCGTGCACCTGCTTGTGGTCCAGCGCCGGGATGTTGATCCGGCGGACGTCACCATCGACCCGGATCATCGGCGGCAGACCGGCCGACAGATGCAGGTCGGATGCTTTGTTCTTTACCGAGAACGCCAACAGCTCGGCGATATCCATGCGTGCTCCCCCGCACTACTGATCGGCCCCCTGTCGGGAACCTTTAGGACTGGAACGATACTACCCCTGCGGGGCAGTATAGCCCCGGACCCACGACGCAAATCCAGCGCAGGCCAGCAACTGCGGCATCGGTCGCAAAGCCGCCTGCCGGCGACCCGTACCGACTCCGATGACCCCATCCGTGCACGCCAACCCTCCGCACGACGCCTTGCGCGACACCTTGCAAGGTATTGATAACGCGGCACAAAGCGCCGACCGGCCAGTCCCGCGCCTGCTCGCGGTCAGCAAGACCCAGCCGGCGGCGGCCGTCGCCCGCCTGGCCGCGGCCCTGCGCGAACGGCAACCCGACCGGATTCCCGCTTTCGGCGAGAACTACGTCCAGGAAGCCGCCGCCAAGCAGGCCGAATTGGCTTCCGGCACCGACGTCGCCGCGATCGAGTGGCACCTGATCGGCCATCTGCAGTCGAACAAGGCGCGCGAGGCGGCGACCCTGTTCGACTGGGTCCAGACCGTGGACCGCGCCAAGCTGGTCGACGCGCTCGCCCGCCACCGCCCCGCCGGACGCGAACCGCTGAACCTGCTGATCCAGGTCAACATCGACGACGAATCCGGCAAGCACGGTTGTCGGCCGGACGCGATCGCCGCTCTGGCCGCGGCCATCGCCGGCCACGCCAACCTGCGCCTGCGCGGGCTGATGGCGATCCCGGCCCCCGCGCCCGAGCCGGCGGTCCGCCGGCAGGCCTTCGCCGACATGCATCGCTGCTTCCGGGCGCTGCGCGAGGCCCATCCGCGGGTCGACACGCTGTCGATGGGCATGAGCGACGACTACCCGCTGGCGATCGCCGAGGGCGCGACCATGGTGCGGATCGGGACGGCGCTGTTCGGACGGCGGAGCTGAGGGTCAACAACCCTCAGGTCTTCGTAGGAGCGGCGCAAGCCGCGCTCGGGTTTCACGGCAAGGCCCATCGCGGCTCACGCCGCTCCTACGGTGTAAAGGCGTGTGACCCGCCCCCTAAGCGCTGAAGACGCGAATGGGGTGTGGCAGCGCGACGGCAAAGCCCAAGGTTTGCGCAGCAAACTTTGGGGATTCCCGGGCTGCGCCCGGGAATCCCGGCCTACGCCGTTCCTACGGGACCGGACTGACGGGGCCTGGGGCTGGCCGCGCTTGTTATCCTCGTGCCTCCGACACATCGCCCTGCCTCCATGTCCGCTGCCAGCTCCGAATCCACCGCCGCCAGTCCTGCCACCATCGCCTTCATCGGCGGCGGCAACATGGCCCGCAGCCTGATCGCCGGCCTGGTCGCCCGCGGCACCGCGCCGGCCTCGATCCGCGTCGCCGAGCCGGTCGAAGCCCTGCGCGACAGCCTGCGGGCCGACTACGGGGTGGTCACCGTCGCCGATGCCGCCGAGGCGATCGCCGGCGCCGGGGTCTGGGTGTTCGCGGTCAAGCCGCAGGTGATGCGCACGGTCTGCGACGCGGTGGCAGCGACTGCGGCCGAGACTGACCCGCTGGCGGTGTCGATCGCCGCCGGCATCACCTCGGCGCAGCTCGATCGCTGGCTCGGCGGCGATCGCGCGGTGGTGCGGACCATGCCCAACACCCCGGCCCTGCTCGGTGCCGGCATCACCGGACTGTTCGCCAATCCACGCGTGAGCGACGCCCAGCGCGATGCCGCCGAGCGCATCCTCGCGACCGCCGGCGAGACCGTGTGGATCGACGACGAGGCGCTGATGGACGCGGTCACCGCGGTCTCCGGCAGCGGCCCCGCCTATGCCTTCCTGCTCGCCGAGGCGATGCAGGCCGCCGGGCAGGCCCAGGGCCTGCCCGAGGACACCGCCCGCACCCTGGCCGCGCAGACCCTGCTCGGCGCGGCGCGAATGCTGGTCGAGTCCGGCGAGACCGCCGAGGTGCTGCGCAAGCGGGTGACCTCGCCCGGCGGCACCACCCAGGCGGCGATCGAGACCTTCGAGGCCGGCGGTTTCCGTGCCCTGGTCGATGCCGCGATCACGGCCGCGACCCGCCGCGGTCGCGAGCTTTCGGCCGCCAACGACTGAGGGATCGGCATGCGCAACCACCGCTCACGGATCGCATCCGCGCCACTGCGCGCGCTGCTGGCCACCGCCCTGCTGGGCGCCATCGTGGCCGGTTGCGGCCGCGAATCGTCGACACCACCGGCGCCGCAGGGGCACGCGATGGAGGAGGCCACCGTCCGTGCCGGCGACGTCACCGTACGCGCCAGCGTGGTCCCGACCACGCGCCTGGGCGAGGCGGTGGCCCGGCAGTACGGCATCGAACGCGAACCCGGCCGGGTACTGGTCCTGGTCGGCGTCCGCAAGGGCCCGGAGAACGACGAAGTCGCGCTGCCCGCGCAGGTGCGGATGCAGGCCAGCGATCTGCGCGGCGTCGCCGAGCGCCAGGTGCTGCGAGAGGTGCGCGACGAGACCGGCCCACAGCCGGCGCTGATCGACTACGTCGGTACGGTGAAGGTGACGCCGCCCGACACCCTGCGCTTCGACATCCAGGTCGAACTCGACGGCCAGGCGCCGATCCGCCTGCTGTTCAATCGCGACGTGTTTCCGGACTGAGCGCGCAGCGACGCAAGACCGCGGAAGCGTCCGCGCTCAACCCGCGCGCCGCGCCGCCCAGCCCCGCACGATCGCCTCGATCGCGCGCACCCCGTCGGTCAGCGCCGCCGGCCCGGGCTGCAGGATCAGCGGCGACTTGATCTCGTGCAGTTCGCCGTCGCGCACCGCCGGGATCGCATCCCAGCCCGGGCGCGCGGCGACTTTTTCCGGACGGAACTTCTTGCCGCACCAGGAGCCGATGACGATGTCCGGCGCGCGCCGGATCACCTCGTCCGGGTCTTCGAGGATGCGTTGTTTCGCCAGCGGCTCGGCGGCGCGTTCGGGAAAGATGTCGTCGCCACCGGCGATACGGACCAGTTCGGCGACCCAGGCGATGCCGGTGATCGGCGGCTCGTCCCACTCCTCGAAGTAGACGCGCGGCCGCCGCGGCAGCGCCGTCGACGCCGATTCGATCGCGTCCAGCCCGCGCCGCAGCTCGTCGGCCCAGGCATTGGCGCGATCGCCGGCACCGACCATCGCCCCGAGCCGGCGGACGTAGTCGAGGATGCCGTCGACGCTGCGGTGGTTGCTGATCCAGACCTCGATCCCGTGGCGGACCAGCTCGGCGGCGATGTCGGCCTGGATGTCGGAAAAGCCGATCGCGAAATCGGGGCGCAGCTTGAGGATCTCGCCGATCTTGGCGCTGGTGAAGGCGCTGACCTTGGGCTTTTCCTTGCGCGCGCGCGGCGGCCGCACGGTGAAGCCGCTGATGCCGACGATGCGGTCCTGCTCGCCGAGCGCGTACAGCGTCTCGGTCGGCTCCTCGGTCAGGCAGACGATGCGGCGCGGTCCGATCATGGCGCTCAGGGGAACAGCATGCGGCGCGACCATTCGCCGGCGCGGTCGCATTCGTACAACTGGCGCTCGTGCAGGCGGAAGTCGGCGCCGTACCAGAACTCGATCGCCGATGGCCGCACCCGCAGTCCGGTCCAGCGCGCGGGCCGCGAGACGTCGCGACCGTCGAACTCCTGCTCGGCCTGGGCCAGGCGCTGCTCGAAGGTGTCGCGCGAATCGAGCGTCTCCGACTGCTTCGACGCCCAGGCGCCGAGCTGGCTGCCGCGCGGACGGGTCGCGAAGTAGGCATCGGCCTCGTCGTCGGCGACGATCTCGACCGCACCCTCGATCCGCACCTGCACGCCGTTGCGCACGCGCGGCCAGTGGAACAGCAGGGCGGCATGCGGATTGGCCTGCAGCTCGCGGCCCTTGCGCCCGTCCAGGTGGGTGTAGAACACGAAACCGCGCGCATCGTGCGCCTTCAACAGCACGATACGCGCGGACGGCCGCGCGTCCAGGCCGGCGGTGGCCACGGTCATCGCGGTGGGATCGGGTTCGCCGGCGGCGCCCGCTTCCGCGAACAGGCGGTCGAAGGTGGCCAGGGCTTCGGTCAGCAGGGGTGAGGTGTCCATGGCGCTATTGTGGGGCGATGGCGCGAGCTCCGCACCCCCCTGCCGATGGCTTCGATCCGGCCTTCGTCGCCGACGTGCTCGACGACGCGCTGGGCCACCGCGGGCCCGGTCATGGCGTGCGGGTGTATGCGATCGCCGGCCTGCAGGGCTCGGGCAAGTCGACCCTCGCCGCCCAGCTCGCCGCGCTGGCGCGGGCACGCGGCCTGCGCTGCGCGAGCCTGTCGATCGACGACTTCTACCTCGGCCGCGGCCAGCGCCGGCGACTGGCGCGCCGCGTGCATCCGCTGCTGGCGACCCGGGGCCCGCCGGGCACCCACGACGTGGCCCTGGCCTGCGACACGCTCGACGCACTGTGCGCGGGCCGGTCGGCACGGCTGCCGCGCTTCGACAAGCTCGCCGACACCCGCCTGCCGCCATCGTGCTGGCGCGACAGCGGCCGCGTCGACCTGGTGCTGTTCGAAGGCTGGTTGCTGAAGACGCCGCCGCAGGACGCCACCGCACTGGCCGCGCCGATCAACGCACTCGAACGCGACGAGGACGCCGACGG
Source organism: Marilutibacter maris (assembly GCF_006546735.2). GTDB lineage: Bacteria > Pseudomonadota > Gammaproteobacteria > Xanthomonadales > Xanthomonadaceae > Marilutibacter > Marilutibacter maris. Next base: position 9,990 of record NZ_VICD02000297.1, read on the forward strand.
CCGCTGGCGGCGCTGGTGCAACCGGGCGCTGGCGGACGCCTACCCGCCGCTGTGGTCGCGGCTGGACCGGTTGTTGTTCCTGCAGCCGCCCGGCTTCGAGGTGGTGCCGCAATGGCGCTGGCAGCAGGAATGCCGCCTGCAGGCGTCGCGCCCACACCACCGCGGCATGACCCGTCCGCAATTGGAGCGCTTCGTCCAGTTCTACGAACGGGTCAGCCGGCAGGCATTGCGGACCCTGCCCGGCCTCGCCGAACGCACCGTGCCCCTGGACGCCCGGCGTCGACCACTGCCCGCTTGAACGGCGCTCGCCCCGCGCACGGTCAATCGACGACGAAGGTCACCTTCAGGTTGACCCGCCATTCGGTCACGCTGCCGTCGGGCGAGGTCACCACCTTGATCTCGTTGACCCAGGCGCCCTGGATGTTCTTCACCGACTCGGCGCACTTCTTCAATCCGGACTTGACCGCGTCCTCGACGCCGGTCTTGGACGCGGCATTGAGTTCGATGACCTTGGCAATGGACATGGCAGGTTCCTTGTGGAATGGCCGGGCGACAGCGCCCGGGCCGACGCTACGTGCCGCCGCGTTAAGCGCATGCGACCATGCCGTGCACGCGGCGCGAACACGCCCGTGCGCAGCGCCCGGAGGGGGCGGTGGCCTACAATCGCGGCGATGAATCCCGCCCGCAACCTGATCCTGGTCGGCCCGATGGGCGCCGGCAAGACCTGCATCGGCCGCCTGCTGGCCGAGCACTACCGGCTGCGCCTGCTCGACGCCGACCACGAGATCGAGCGTCATACCGGCACCACCATCGCAAGGATCTTCGAATGCGAGGGCGAGGCCGGCTTCCGCAGCCGCGAGCGGGCGATGCTGGAAACCCTGCTGGGCGATGACGACCTGCTGCTGGCCACCGGCGGCGGTGCCGTGCTCGATCCGCTCAACCGCGCACGGCTGCGCGCGCGCGGCTTCGTCGTGCATCTGAGGATCAGCCCGGCCCAGCAGCTGGAACGCCTGCGCGACGACCGCAGCCGGCCGTTGCTGGCCCGTCCCGATCGCGAAGCGGTGCTGCGGCAGATGGCCGGCATCCGCGACCCGCTGTATGCCGAGGTCGCCGACCTCGCCTTCGACACCGGCAGTCTGACCGCCGGCGAGGCCGCGCGCCGGCTGCAGCACGAACTCGACCGCCACTGGCAACGCAACGGAGCAACCGCATGACCGCCATCCAGACCGTCCACGTCGGCGGTTCGGCCCCGTACACGGTGACCATCGCCCCCGGCCTGATCGACGACGGCGCGGTGCTGACCCAGGCCCTGCGCGGCCGCCATCTGCTGTTGGTCAGCGACGCCAACGTCGCCCCGCTGTACGCCGCGCGGGTCGAGGCGGCGGCGCGCGCGGCGCGTCCGGCGCTGAACATCGGCCGCTTCGTGATGCCGGCCGGCGAACACGAAAAGACCCTCGCCCGCTTCGGCGAGTGCCTGGATGCGCTGGCGACGCTGGGCGCGACCCGCGACGCCGCGGTGCTGGCGCTGGGCGGCGGGGTGATCGGCGACCTGGCCGGCTTCGCCGGCGCCTGCTGGATGCGCGGCATCGACGTGATCCAGGTGCCGACCACCCTGCTGGCGATGGTCGACTCCTCGGTCGGCGGCAAGACCGCGGTCGACCTGCCCAGCGGCAAGAACCTGGTCGGCGCCTTCCACCCGCCGCGCGCGGTGGTCGCCGACACCGCCACCCTGCGCAGCCTGCCCGATCGCGAACTGCGCGCCGGCCTGGCCGAGGTGGTCAAGTACGGCGCGATCTTCGACGCCGGCTTCCTCGACTGGCTGGAGGCCCACGCCGACGCACTGCTCGCGCGCGACGATGCCGCGCTCGCCGAGGCAGTCGCCCGCAGTTGCCGCTACAAGGCCGACGTGGTCGAGCGCGACCCGTTCGAGCACGGCGACCGCGCGCTGCTGAACTTCGGCCACACCTTCGGCCACGCGATCGAGACCGAGCAGGGCTACGCCGGCGCCAGCGGCGACGGCCTCAACCATGGCGAAGCGGTCGCGGTCGGCATGGTGTTGGCCGCGCGCCTGTCGGCCGATCTCGGCCTCGCCCCGGCCGCCGATGCCCGGCGCCTGCAGGACCTGCTGCAGCGGTTCGGGCTGCCGGTCGCGGTGCCGCCGGGCCTGCCGCCGGAAGCGCTGCTGGCGCGGATGCGACTGGACAAGAAGGCCGACGCCCGCGGCCTGCGCTTCATCCTGTGGGACGCCGCCGGCGCCGCGCGGGTGGTCCGCGACGTGCCCGACGCCGCGGTGCTGGCGGTTCTGGGCGCCTAGAAACACCCGCTCCTACCTGAAAAGGCCATCGCTTCTGTAGGAGCTGCGTGAGCTGCGACCGGATTTCCCGCAAAAGCCCCATCGCGGCTTACGCCGCTCCTACGAAAAGCACCGGGGATCGCGGCTCATACCGCTGTCAGACGGATCCGTTGTCCTCATGCGTGCCCCGCGGCTGTCCGCGGCGGGGCACGCCGGCGGCCTCAGGCCGCCTGTTGCCGCTCGCGGGCGCGCCGGTTCGAGGCGACCGGGTTGTCGGCCAACACCGCTTCGCCGGAGGCCAGCAGAGCGCTCCAGCGCGCGGTGTCGAGCACTGCGGCGAAGTTGCTGTGGAACACCACGCTGAAGACGCGGTGGATCTCCTCGGCGCTGGCGTGGCCGGCGGCGTTCTCGTACGGCAGGGTGCCGGTCGCGTCGCTGAGGAATTCGACCGCCAGTCCCGAGTGCGCGGCCTCGAACACGGTCGCGGCGTCGCAGTTGTGGGTCATGTAACCGATCACGGTAATGGTGTCGATGCCGCGCTCGGCCAGCCACTCGCGCAGGCCGGTGCCGGTGAACACGCTGGCCATCGACTTGTTGACGTAGTGGTCGCGCGGGCGCCCGGCGACCTCCGGGTGCAACGCCCAGTTGGGCGAACCATCGGCGAAGGCCGGCGAATCCGACGGCTCGGTGTGCTGCACCACCACCACCGGTACGCCGGCGGCGCGGGCCGCGTCCATCGCCCGGCCGATATTGGCCAGGCTCTGCCGCGGCGGCGGGTACTCGATCGGCAGTTGACCCTCGAAGTACTCGTTCTGCACATCGACGACGATCAGGGCGCGCTTGCGCGGGGCGGGGGCGTTCATGGGATTGCTCCGGTTGTGTGGGGGTGGAGCCATTCTTGGTCGCGACGGCCCCGCCCGAAAGTGGCCCGAATGACATTCTTGGATATAATCGGGCCATGTCCGTGCCCCGCCCCACCACCGTCGCCGTAGTCGTCTTCGACCGGATCAGCCCGTTCCACCTGGGCGTGCCCTGCGCGGTGTTCGACGATCGCAACGGCGACGGCCAGCCCCGCTTCGAACTGCGCGTGTGCGCGGACGGCCGGCGCCGGCTGCGCACCGATGCCGGCTTCGAGATCCGGGTCGATCACGACCTGGACGGCCTGCACGGCGCCGACGTCGTGATCGTCCCGGCCTGGCCCGATCCCGACCTGCGTCCGCCCGCCGCGCTGCTGGAGGCGCTGCGGGCCGCCCACGCGCGCGGCGGCTGCCTGGTCGGGCTGTGCCTGGGCACTTATGTGCTGGCCGAGGCCGGTCTCCTCGACGGCCGCCCGGCGACCACCCACTGGGCCAGCAGTGAGCATTTCGCCCACCGCTACCCGCGGGTCGCGCTGCAGACCGACGTGCTCTATGTCGACGACGGCGACATCCTGACCTCGGCCGGCACCGCCGCGGCGATCGACTGCTGCCTGCACCTGCTGCGGCGCGAGCACGGCGCCGAGGCCGCCAGCCGAGTCGCGCGGATGCTGGTGGTGTCGCCGCACCGGCGCGGCGGCCAGGCGCAGTACATCGAGCGGCCACTGCCGGACTCCTCCGGCGACGAGCGCCTGGCCGGGGTCCTGGAGTGGGCCCTGCAGAACCTCGAACAACCGCATCGTCTCGACGACCTCGCCGAGCGCGCACTGATGAGCCGGCGCACCTTCACCCGCCGCTTCCGCCAGGCCACCGGCGCCACCGTCCACCAATGGCTGCTGAGCCAGCGTCTGTCGCGCGCGCAGCAGCTGCTGGAAACCACCGACCAGCCGCTGGAGACGATCGCCGCGCGTACCGGCTTCGGCTCGGCGGTGTCGCTGCGGCAGCGGTTCACCGCCACCTTCAGCACCTCGCCCTCGGCCTGGCGTCGCGAGTTCCGCGGCGCATGACGCCACTCGCGTACAATTGCCGTCCTTATGCGCCTGCTCCTGCAACAACGGCCCGACGGCCCCGAAGCGCCACGCTTCGTGCAACTGTTCCTGCAGCCCGATCTGCTGGGCGGCTTCACCCTGGTCCGCGAGTCCGGCCAGATCGGTGGCCGCAGCAGCGTGCGTCGCGAACAGTTCCTCGACCATGCCAGCGCGATCAAGGCGATGGAGCGGGTACGCGACCAGCAGATCAAGCGCGGCTTCCAGGTGATGTTCACCCAGGGCGAGGCGACACGCTCGTGAGCCCCCCCGCCGGCCGTTCAGCCCTCGCCGGACGCCCGGTGAAGGATGGCCGGGCAGCACGATCCGAGGCCGACGCGGTCGCACCAAGAGTGGCCGCCCTCTTTCCCCCAACGTCGAATCCCATCCCGTGACCCTCAAGAACGATCGCTTCCTGCGCGCCCTGCGTCGCCAACCCGTCGACCGCACCCCGGTCTGGCTGATGCGCCAGGCCGGCCGCTATCTGCCGGAGTACCGCGCCACCCGCAAGCAGGCCGGCAGCTTCCTGGCGATGGCCAAGAACCCGGAACTGGCCTGCGAGGTGACCCTGCAGCCGCTGCGTCGCTTTCCGCTCGATGCGGCGATCCTGTTTTCCGACATCCTGACCGTGCCCGACGCGATGGGCCTGGGCCTGTATTTCGTCGAGGGCGAGGGACCGAAGTTCCGCCACCCGGTCCGCAGCGCCGACGACATCGCCCGGCTGGCGGTGCCGGACATGGAAACCGAGCTGCGCTACGTGACCGACGCGGTGCGCACGATCCGCCGCGAGCTCGACGGCAGCGTCCCGCTGATCGGCTTCTCCGGCAGCCCGTGGACGCTGGCCTGCTACATGGTCGAGGGCGGCGGCAGCAAGGACTTCGCCAAGGTCAAGTCGCTGGCGCTGAACGACCCGGCCGCGATGCACCGCCTGCTCGGCGTGGTCACCGACGCGGTGATCGCCTACCTGTCGGCGCAGCGCGCGGCCGGCGCGCAGGCGCTGCAGGTGTTCGACACCTGGGGCGGCGTGCTGAGCCCGCGGATGTACCGCGAATTCTCGCTGCGCTACCTGCAGCGGATCGCGCGCGAACTCGAGCGCGGCGATGGCGACCAGCGCACTCCGCTGATCCTGTTCGGCAAGGGCAATGCCGCCTACCTGGGCGAGCTGGCCGACAGCGGCGCCGAAGCGGTCGGCGCCGACTGGCTGGTCGAGCTCGGCGACGCCGCGCGCGCGGTCGGCGGCCGGGTCGCGGTGCAGGGCAACCTCGATCCGGTCACCCTGTACGCCTCGCCGGACGCGATCCGCCACGAGGTCGGACGCGCACTGGACAGCTGGCGCGACGGCAACGGCGGTTCGCGCGAGGGCCACGTGTTCAATCTCGGCCACGGCATGTCGCCGGACATGGACCCCGAGCACGTCGCGGTGCTGGTCGACGCGGTGCACACGCTCAGCGCGCGCTGAACGCACCGATCGCGGACACATGAAGACGGCGCCCTAGGGCGCCGTTTTCGTTCTCGCTGGCGACGGCCGCGCGGCTCAGTGATGTCCGCCGTGGTGGTCGCCGTCGCCCGCCTGCCCGGCCGGCCCCGAGGCGCCGAGGGCCAGCACCCGGAACTCGACCTCGACCTCGCCGGCATGCTCGAACACCAGGGTCGCCGGCACCGTGTCGCCCTCGGCGAAGGGCTGGGCCGGCTGCATGAACATCAGGTGGTAGCCACCCGGCGCCAACCGGATCTCACCGCCGGCCGGGACCTCCAGTCCCTCTTCCAGGTGACGCATCCGCATCATCCCGTCGACCGTGCGCATCTCGTGCACTTCCACCCGCTCGGCCGCCGGACTGTGGATCGACAGCAGCCGGTCGGCATCGGCGCCGCCGTTGCGCAAGGTCAGGAAGCCGCCGGCGACCTTCGCGCCCGGCGGCATCGCCCGCATCCAGGCATCGCCGGCACCGACCCCGGACGGCATCGGCATCGAGGCCACGGTCCCGTCGGCCGGCATGGCCGCGACGGTATCGGTGGCCGGCTCGGCCGGCTGCGGCGCGGGCTGCTGCGATTCGGGCGGGGACTGCGGCGAGCAGGCCGCCAGCGCGGCGGTCACGGCCGCGGCGACCGCGAGGACCCGCAGCCGCGGCGCGCGGACGGGCAACAAGGTGCGGGAGGACAGCAAATTCATCGGTACTTCTCCAGTGAATCGAACAGGGTCAGGCAACGGCCGCGGTTGCGCCGTTGCGACATCGAGGCGGGCAGGCACGGCCACGGAATGCGCCAGGCACCGGTGGCGGCGACGGGCGCGACTCGCGAAACGGATCGGTCGGCGCCGCCAGGGCGGCGGGATGGCCCGGGAGCCGCTCGCTCAGGCAAGGGCCATCGCGACGCGCGCGGCGTCGCGGAACGGATATCCGGCATGAAAACTCCGGGATGCGAAGGGCGTGCACGAACGGGACGTCCGCGCTTCGGGTTTCCGGGTCTCAGAACGCCCGCGGCGGTCCGCGCGAGCCCAGACCGCAGGGATATCGCCATTGCGCGTGCGGATCGTCGCCGCACGGCGACCCCGACGACGTCCGCCGCGGCGGCGGGAACGCCAGCAGCCACAATGCGAGCAGCAACAGCGACGCCAGCAGCGGGCAGTAGTCGCAGTCGGCGCCGGGAAGGTCGGAAGGCGTCGTGCCGGTGTCGGTATCGGCGCCGCCAGTGGGCAGCGGCAGGTACCTGAGCCCGGCGACGGTGCAGATCGCGCCCAGGTAGACGCCGGGCCCGGCCAGGCCATCGCTCTGCGACCGCGATTCGGCGAGCCGTCCCAGGGTCGGCAGCAGCACCAGCAACACGGCGGCGAGCAGGGCCAACCTGAGCATGCCGGCCTGGAACGAGCTGGACTGGAGCGGACGAAAACGGATCACGCGCGCATTGTAGCCACCGCCCTCCGGGGTCGGGCATGCCGCGATTGTCGATCGCCGCGCCCGGACGCGGCCGGCGCCGCGTCCGCGATCGAGGCGGCCCTCAGCCCGCCGCCGTCGCCGTGACCGCCTCCAGCACCCCGGCCAGCATCGCTCCGGTGACCGGCTTGCGTATGAAGCGATCGAATCCGGCTTCCAGTGCCTCCTGCTCGACCGGCGCGTCGGCGCGCGCGGTGATCGCGATCAGCGGCGCCTGGATGCCCTGGGCGCGCAGTTGCCGCGCCAACGACAGCCCGTCCATGCCCGGCAGGTCGAGGTCGAGCATCACCGCGTCGAAACGCGCCCGCGCCGCCACCTCGGCCAACGCGGCCAGACCGTGCTCGACATGGACCACCCGGTGGCCCTGCGCCTGCAGCAATCCCACCAACACCCCGGCGACGGTGCTGTCGTCCTCGACCAGCAACAGCTCCAGCGGCCGCGATGCGGGCTCCGGCAGCGTCCGCGCGCCGCGCTCGGAGGCGCCACCGGTCGTCGCCGGCTCCGCCGCGCTCGCGGCGAACGGCAACACGACATGGAAGCGCGCGCCGCGCCCGGGCGCGCTGTCGATCTCGATGCGCCCGCCCATCGCCTCGACCAGCTCGTGACAGATCGCCAGACCGAGGCCGCTGCCGCCGTAGCGGTCCGCGGTGCGCGCACCGTCGGCCTGCTCGAAACGCCGGAACAGGCGCCCCTGTTGCTCCTCGCTCAGTCCCGGCCCGGTGTCCTCGACCATGAAGCGCAGTGCGCCATCGGCATCGCGGGCGACGTGCAGGCCGACATGACCGACCTCGGTGAACTTGATCGCATTGCCCAGCAGGTTGAGCAGGATCTGCCGGACCCGTTTGGCGTCGCCGTTGAGCCGCGACGGCAGGTCCTCGCCGAAACCGGACACGAACTCCAGGCCCTTGGCCCGGGCCAGCGGAGCGTTGAGCCCGACCACCTCGCGCAACAGTCGCTGCGGCTCGAATGGCGCGATCACCAGTTCCAGCTTGCCCGATTCGATGCGGGCCAGATCGAGCGCATCGTTGACCAGCCGCAACAGGTGTTCGCCCGCCTGCTTGATCGCCTCGGTGAACTCGCGCTGTTCGCTGTCCAGATCGGTCCCCAGCAACAGCTCGCTCATGCCCAACACCCCGGTCATCGGCGTGCGCACCTCGTGGCCGAGGGTGGCGAGGAAGCGGGTCTTGGCCAGCGACGCCTGGGTCGCGATCTCGCGTTCGTGCTCGGCACGCTCGCGCGCATGCAACTGGCGCAGACGGTCGCGGTAGACATCCGCGCCCCACCACAGCAACAGCGCGGCCAGACCGCCGAATCCGGCCCAGGCCGCCGGCGTGTTCCACCACGGCGGCTGCACGGTGAAGTGCATGAGCTTTTCCGCCGACGCGTTGCCGAGCGCGTCGTTGGCGCGCACGTGCAGGGCATAGCTGCCCGGGGTCAGTCCGGAGAACTCGCGTTCGCCGCGGCTGCCATGCCCGATCCAGTCCGGATCGTAGCCGTCCAGCCGGGTGAAGTAGCGGATCGCCTCCGGATCGTCGAAGGCCATCAGCCGGAACTGCACGCGCAACTCGCGGTCGCTGGCGGTGAGCGCCTGCAGGGCCTCGCCGGACACCGTCCGCCACTGGCCCTCGCGGCGCACCTCGAAGCTGTCCCATTGCAGGCGCGGCTGCGCCGGCGGCGGGTCTTCGCTGGCGGAATCGACCAGGGCCACGCCGCCGTCGTCGAGCGCGCCGACCAGCAGGCCATCGGGGGTCAGCACCGTGGAATGATCGACGAACTGATGGCTGGACAGGCCGTCGGCGAGGCCGAAACGGCGCAGCCGGCCGGTCTGTTGATCCCAGCGGTACAGGCCGCGCGCGGTCGCCAGCCAGACCCGGCCGCGGACATCGACGTGCAGGCCGCGGCCCTCGATCGCCGGGATGTCGTGTTCGGTCCCGATCCGCGCATCCCGGCTCCAGCCGTCGCCATCGCGGTGGAAGCGCTCCAGGCCCGACAGCCGATGCAGCCACATCCGGTCCGGTCCGTCGAAGGCGAATCCGTAGACCCGATCGCCGGCCAGGCCGGGCACCGGCTCGAAGCGCGCCGCATCCGCGGCCAGCCGCAGCACACCGGTATCGCCGGCGACCCACGGCACGCCATCCGGATCGAAGTCCAGGGCCTCCAGGTCGACCATGCCCAGCCCGCTCTCCTCTCCGGCGGGGATGTGGGTGAGCACGCGTCCGCTGTCGGGGTCGCGCTGCTGCACACCGCCGCCGGAGGCGACCAGCCAGAAAGTGCCGTCGGGTGCCTGCCTCATCAGCGGAATCGCGCCGCCGGGGGTCGCGTCGACGGTGTCTTCCGGCGACCAGTCGCTGACCACGCCGTCGCCGTCGACCCGCAGGAGACTGCCGCGCATGCCGGCGGTGCCCAGCCACAGGCGGCCGCGATCGTCCTCGACGATGGAGATCGGCCGCCAGTCGGTCAGCGCCTGGCGGGTCGCGTCGGAGATCGGATGGACGATGCCGGTCTCGTCGAGGTAGTCCAGCTCGCCGCGCTCCCCGACCATCCACAGGCCGCCGTCGATGGACGCCGCCATGCCGAGGTACAGCGAACTGGTGAGGCCGCCGCCCTCGCCGTGGGTGAGTTGGCTGACCTCGCGCCAGTCCGGTCGCAGATAGCCCAGCCCACGTCCGGGCACCGGCAGCCACAACGCGCCGTTGTCCTGCATGTGCAGTTGCTGGATCGCGCGCGCCGGCCCATGCGTGCCGGTCCTGACCGGCACCGGGATCGCGCCCGGGGCGACCTTCCAGACGCTGCGTTGGGTCCCCAGCCACAAGTGCCCGACCCGGTCGTTGGCGACGCTGAGCACGGCATTGGGCTTGGCGAACATCGCCGACCATGCCGGGTCGTCCCAGACGCCTTCGCCGACGCGGCGGTGCAGGCCGGTGTCGGCGCCGACCCACAGCCCGTCGGCGCGCGGATTCACCGAATAGACCAGCGGCGCGGGCATTTCCCCGGGCAGCGGCACCCGCTCGATGGCCCGTCCGTTCCAGCGCGCGAGTCCGGACAGGGTGCCGATCCACAACGCGCCCTCGTCGTCGAACGCCAGCGAGGTGACGGTGCTCGAAGGCAGGCTCGCCGGATCGTCCTTGCGCGGCATGAAGCGGGTGATCCGGCCATCGGCGGCGAGCCGGTGCAGGCCGCCGCCATAGGTGCCGAACCACAGCTCGCCGGGACGACTGGCGATGGCGAAGGTGTCGTCGCTGCCGATCCGCGGTTCGGCGTCCATCCGGTAGTGGTGGAAGCGCTTGCGATCGGCTTCCAGCACGCTCAACCCTCGCGTCTCCACCGCCACCCAGACCCGGTTGTGGTCGTCGACATGGACGAAGGTGATCAGATTGCCGGGCAGGCCGTCGGGATCGGCCGGATCGTGGCGCCAGACCCGCACGCCGGCGCCGTCGTAGCGGGCCAGACCGTCGGTGGTCGCCAGCCAGATGTAGCCGTCGCGATCCTCGGCGATGCCGTTGATGTAGCTGGCCGGCAGCCCGTGCTCGACACCGATCACCCGCACCCGCGGCACGTCCGGCATCGCCGCTCGCGCCGCTGGCGGCCAGATCAGCGACACCGCCAGCAGCGTCGCCAGCAGTGTCCCGGCCAGCCCTCTGGGCAAGTACCTCGTCATCGGCTCCGTGCCTCCCCTTGTCGCCGGCCGTCCGCGCGGCCGAGCGCGCCGCACGCGGACCGACGTGCCGGAGCGCGACCATACCGCAGCCGCGGCCCGCTGTCCGCCCGGCGGCGACCTG
>NZ_VICD02000298.1 GCF_006546735.2 Marilutibacter maris
GGTGGCGGGGCATCGACCTCGTTGCAGATGACGCCGATGTGGGGCGAGGGGACGTCGGTCAAGTTCGACCTGAGTCTGGATGCGCAGGAGGGGGAGTCGGGTCTGTACCTGAGCTTCTCCTACAACCGCGACCTGTTCGAGGCATCGACGATGGAGCGTCTGGGGACGCACCTGTGCACGCTGCTGGAAGGGATCGTGTCCGACCCCGGACAGGCGATCGGCCGCTTGCCGATGCTGGATGCGGCCGAGCAGCGTTACCTGCTCGACGAGATCCACCAGGCGCCGGTGGCGTACCCGCAGGCGGGGTTGCACGAGTTGTTCGAGGCACAGGCCCGGGCGACGCCCGATGCGTTGGCGGTGGTGTGCGGCGACGTGCGATTGACGTATTCGCAGCTGAACCGGCGCGCCAACCGGTTGGCGCACTGGCTGCGCCAGCGAGGCGTCGGTGTGGAAACCAAGGTCGGCATTGCACTGTCGCGCTCCGAGCGCCTCCTGGTGGCCGTGCTGGGCGTGCTGAAGTCCGGCGGCTGCTATGTGCCGATCGATCCGGCCTACCCGCAATCAAGGCGTGAACTGATCGCCGAGGACAGTGGTGTCGCGCTGCTGTTGGGCGAGGAGGATGCCGATGGCGGGCATCTGGATGGGCAGCCGGACTCCGATCCGGCGCGTCTCGAAGGCTGGACATCGGCCCGCCTGGCCTATGTCATCTATACCTCCGGATCGACCGGTCGCCCGAAGGGGGTGCTGGTGGAGCACCGCAGCGTGGCCAACTTCGGCGTCGCGTTCGTCGAGCAGCTGCGCAGTCTGGACGTCTACCCGCTGCGGGCGTGGCTGCTGGCGACCTCGATATCGTTCGATGCGTCGCTGAAGGCGCTGGTGGCGCTGTATCACGGCGCATTCGTGGTGGTGGCGGACGGGGATGAGTATCGCGATCCTCGGGCGCTGGTGAGTTTGCTGAAGCGGCATGAGGTTGCGGTGTTCAACGGCATGCCGCAGCTGGTGGAGTCGGTGCTGGAGGACCTGGAGCGGGACGAGGACTTCGCGGTATCGCTGATCGTCAGTGGCGACACGGTGTCGCCGCCACTGTGGCGGCGGCTGGATGCCTATGCACGGTCGCGGGGGCGTCATGCGCTCAATGCCTATGGTCCGACGGAGACCAGCGTGAACGCGGCCTACTCGAGCACGGACCTGTCGGGTGCGGTCAATGTAGGGCGCGTCATTCCGAACCTGCGCGGCTATCTGTTCGACGCGCAGGGGCAGCTGGTGCCGTTGGGAGGCGAGGGCGAGCTGCACATCGGTGGCGCGGGACTGGCCCGGGGATATCTGGACCGTCCGGAGCTGACGGCGGAGCGTTTCATCGCCAACCCGTACCGGCCCGGCGAGCGGCTGTACCGGACCGGCGACCGCATGCGCTACCG
>NZ_VICD02000299.1 GCF_006546735.2 Marilutibacter maris
GCCGCCGGCCGCAGCGTTGCCGCCCGGGGCGGCATTGCCGACCGCCGCAGGCTCGGCCTTTTCCGCCGCCAGCTTGTCCAGGGTCTCGCGCAACGCCGCCGGCGGCACGTAGCCACCGACCTGGGTGCCGTCCTCGGTCAGGATCATCGGTGTCCCGGTCAGGCCGGCACGCTGGCCGATGTTGTACTGCATGGAGACGGTGTTCTTGCAATCGTGCTCGGGCACCGACTTCTCGGCCTTGGCATCGGTCAGCGCCTGCTTGCGATCCGACGCGCACCACACCGCGACCATCTTGTTGTAGTCCTCGCTGCCGATACCCATGCGCGGAAAGGCCAGATACTCGATCGCGATGCCCTGCTGGTTGTACTCGGCGATCTCGCTGTGCAGGCGGCGGCAGTAACCGCACTCGACATCGGTGAACACGGTGACGGTGTACTTCGGATTGGCCGGCGCGAACACGATGCGCTCGCTGGCCGGAATCGTCTTGAGCAGGTCGCGGCGCAGGCCGGCGAGGCTGGCCTCGCTGAGGCTGCGCTCGGACACGGTGTCGTACAGCGCGCCGCCCTGGCCCGGCAGGAACATGTAGCGGCCATCGTCGCTGACATAGACCACCTGGCCGCTGACGATGACCTCACGGAACCCCGGCAGCGGCGCCGCGCCGATCTGCTCGGGCTGCAGGTTCGGGTTGAGGGTGCGAACCGCCGCCAGCGCGCGCGCCTCGGGCGTGCCCTCGGCGGGCTCGGGAGTCGCGGGCAACATCGGGCTGGAGACCACGGGGGCCTTCAATGGCGTGCCGGTGGCATCGGCTTCGGGCGCCTGCGCGCAGGCGGAGAGGCTGATCGCGCCGAGCACGGCGAGGAGGGTGCGCTTCATCTGCATCATTTCCTGACTGAACGGGGTGCCATCCGATGGACGATTGCTTCGATTGTGGCACGCGGCGCCCGCCCGTGTCGGGGCCTGGACCACGGAACGGTTCAGATTGGCGATCGGCGGCCGTCCGCCGGCCCCTCGCGTCCCGCGGCCCGGTGATATCCCGTAGGAGCGGCGTGAGCCGCGACCCGACTTTGCCGAGAAGGCCCATCGCGGCTCACGCCGCTCCTACGAAGAGCATTTGCCTACCCCATGAACCCAGCCCCCTGAGTCAGGGGGCGATTCGTGCCGCAGGCACGAATGGGGGTCTGGGGGCACGCCGGCGGGGCCCAAGGTTTGCGAAGCAAATTTTGGGGATTCCCGGGCGCAGTCCGGGGATCGCGGCTCACCTCGCCTGCCCGGCCCAGACGCCAGCGTCTGGGCGTTCGAGCGGGCGCGAACCGATGGTTCGCAAGCGGCCCTCTCTCACCCCCGGCCCGGCGCAGCGCGCCGGGCGTTCGGCACGGCCGCGAGCCAGTGGCTCGTGAACGCTTCCACTCGGCTTCGCCTCGTGGGCCGTTGCGGGCTCGCGCTGCGCGCTCACCTCGCAACCCCGGCCCGGCGCAGCGCGCCGGGCGTTCGGCACGGCCGCGAGCCAGTGGCTCGCAAACGGCCGTGCCTCACCCCCTCGGGTGGTGTTTGGCGTGGAGCTGTTTGAGCTGCTCGCGGGCGACCAGGGTGTAGATCTGGGTCGTCGACAGCGAGCTGTGGCCAAGCAGCATCTGCAACGAGCGCAGATCGGCGCCGTGGTTCAGCAGATGGGTGGCGAAGCTGTGGCGCAGACCGTGCGGGCTGAGCCGGTCCGGATCGATGCCGGCGGCGCCGGCATAACGCTTCACCAGCCGCCAGAACTGCTGGCGGCTCGGCGCCTCGCCCCTGGCCTCCAGGAACAGCGGCGGCAACGACCGCTTGCCCGCCAGTTGCGGCCGTGCCTGCGAGAGGTAGCGTTCGAGCCAATGCTGCGCCTCCTCGCCCAGCGGCACCAGCCGCTCCTTGCGCCCCTTGCCGGTCACCCTCAGGACGCCCTGGCGCAGGTTGACCGCGGTCGCCGGCAGCTCGACCAGCTCGCTCACGCGCAGGCCGCAGGCATACATCAGCTCGAGCATCGCGCGATCGCGCAGTCCCAGAGGCGTGTCGACATCCGGAGCCGTCAGCAGGGCTTCGATCTGGCTCTCGGTGATCGCCTTGGGCAACGAGCGCGGCAGCTTCGGCGACTCCAGCAATGCCGCCGGATCGTCTCCACGCTCGCCCCGGCGCAGGCACCAGGCATAGAACGCCCGCAACGCCGACAACAGCCGCGCGTTGCTGCGCGGCGAGTAACCCTCGCCAGTACGCCAGGCCAGATAGTCGAACAGGGTCCCGCGCTCGGCGCCCGCCAATCCGCCGCCACGCCCTCCGCGCCAGCGGGCCAGTCCGGCCAGATCGCGCCGGTAGCTGTCCAGGGTCGGCCGGGACAGCCCGCTCTCGGCCCATACCGCATCGATGAAGCGATCGATCACGGCGGCGTCGGTCTCCGGCACGGGAGGCAGCGCCATCATCCGCGCGCGACGCTCGGCCGGGGTCTGTTTCCGGCCTGTCGCCGGTGCCTGGGGACTCATGCGGGCAGCTTAGCGACTATCCTTTTGCGATGGCATCCGAACCGCATCCGACCGGCCGCAACGACGGCGAACCCGCCAGCTCCGCACCTCGAGCCAAACCGCTGCTGGGCTGGCGCCTGCTGGCGCTGTTCTACGACCTGTGGCCGGTGCTGGCGATCTGGCTGGCCGCGTCGGCGGTGTTCACGCTCGGCTACTACCTGGCCGGCCACGCCGCGCGCGAGAACATCGCGCCGTTCAGCCCGCTGCAGATCCTGCTGTGGCTGGTCTGCTGGCTGCTGGCCGGCGCCTACGCGATCCTCAGCTGGCGGCGCGGCGGGCAGACCCTCGGCATGCGGCCGTGGCGGCTGCGGGTCGTCGCCGACGACGGCGGTCGCCCCGAGGCGCGAGCGCTCGCGCTCCGCTACGCGATCGGCACGCTGTCGCTGCTGGCAGCGGGCCTGGGGTTCTGGTGGGCCTGGTTCGATCGCGACCGCCTGACCTGGCACGATCGCGCCAGCGGCACCCGGATGACGCGGCTACCCAAGCTCCGCCGCTGAGCAGGCCACGGGCACGGCACGGGCTGCGGCCAGGGTCACCGAGTCCCTCGACTGCCGCTCCTACGGGACAGGGCCCGGTGGCCCCGCCCCCTGAGTCAGGGGGCGATTCGTGCCGCAGGCACGAATGGGGGTGTGGAAGCACAACGGTGGGGCCCAAGGTTTGCACAGCAAACTTTGGGAGATATCCGGGCGCAGCCGGAGATCGTCCCCCTGAGTCAGGGGGCGGTTCGCATCGCAGATGCGAATGGGGGTGTGGAAGCGCAACGGTGGGGCCCAAGGTTTGCGAAGCAAACTTTGGGAGATATCCGGGCGTAGCCGGAGATCGTCCCCCTGAGTCAGGGGGCGGTTCGCATCGCAGATGCGAATGGGGGTGTGGAAGCGCAACGGTGGGGTCCAAGGTTTGCGCAGCAAACTTTGGGGATTCCCGGGCGCAGCCCGGGGATCGCGGCTCGCCTCGCCGGCCTGGCCCAGACGCCAGCATCTGGGCGTTCGAGCGGGCGCGAACCGGTGGTTCGCAAGCCGCCCTCTCTCACCCCCCCTGCCCGGCGCAGCGCGCCGGGCGTTCGGCACGGCCGCGAGCCAGTGGCTCGCAAGGGAATCCACTCGGCTCCGCCTCGTGGGCCGTTGCGGGCTCGCGCTACGCGCTCACCTCGCAACCCCGGCCCG
>NZ_VICD02000300.1 GCF_006546735.2 Marilutibacter maris
TTCAGCGTGTAGGTGCCGATCACGTTGTCGGCGCTGCCGCCGCTGCGGTTGTGGATGTTGTAGGTGCTGCCATCCGGGGCCACCAGGTCGACCTTGAGGTCGCCCTTGTAGGTGTGGCGGATGTCGACATCCACGCTGGCGTTGCTGGGCGCGTTTCCGCTACGACCGGACACGGTGATCGGGCTTTCCACCGTGGCGTTGTCGTTGATCGGATAGTCGCTGGTGTTGCTGTAGGTCTGGGTGTCGCCACCGCCGCCGGTGCTGTAGTCGCCGACCAGGCTGACCCCGGAGAAGCTGCTGTAGGCCTTGACCCGGACGTAGTAGGTGCCGGTCTGCGGGCTGGCGAAGCTGCAGGTCTCGGCGTTGCCGTTCTTGTACGGACGGCAGTCGTAGCTGCTGTCGGTCGGCGCGCTGCCGAACTTGACGTAGATGTCGGCATCGCCGGTGCCGCCGGACATGACGAAGCTCAGGTTGGAGGCCCCGGCGGGCACGTCCATCGTGTAGTTGATGGAGTTGCCGGTGCTGGCCGCCAGCCCGGTTTCCGGCACGCCCTTCTCCAGCTCGCCGCCACCCGGCGGATCGCCACCGCCGTCGCAGCTCACGCCCACGGAAGCGAAGGCCGCGGTCACGTCGGCGACGGTCAGGCTCAGGTCCTCGGCCGCCGACTCGACGCCGCAGGAGCCCTGGTCGAAGTTGGTGCTGGAGGTCCAGTACAGCTGGTTGGCGCGGGCGAACACCCGGAACGCGTTGCGGGTATCCCAGCCGGTCTTGTTGGCGAGCAGGTAGAACGCCTTGTTGTAGACGCCGGAGGAGTAGTGCACGTCCATGCCGTTGTAGTAGTCGTCGGCGTGGCCGATCGAGCGACCGTCGCGGGTCGGATCGTCCATGTAGCGCAGCGCGCCATTGCTCTTGAAGATGTCGGCGCCGACCAGGAAGTCGTTGCTGCCGCGCATGAAGTACTCGGCCGCCTCGCCGGCGATATCCGAATAGGCCTCGTTGATGCCGCCGGACTGCCCGGAATAGATCAGTCCCGAGTTCTGCTCGGTGAAGCCGTGCGAGACCTCGTGCGCGGACACGTCCAGGCTGACCAGCGGGTAGAAGGTCGACGCGCCGTCGCCGAAGGTCATCGACGAGCCGTTCCAGAACGCGTTCTCGTAGTTGTTGCTGTAGTGCACGCGCATGGTGAGCTGGAAGGTCAGCGGCGGCGCACCGACGTAGTCGTCGTACATGTCGTAGACGACCTTGCCGAAGTAGTGCGCGTCGTTGAGCGGCGAGTAGGCGCCGTTGATCGTCTTCACCGTGTTGCGCGGACAGGTGTAGGAGAACGCGGTGCTGCCGCTGGTGCCGTGGTTGAGGTTGACCGTCTTGACCTGCGAGTTGGTCATCGTGCAGGTGCTGCCGCTCTGGCTGACGTCCATGTAGCCGAAGTCGGTGCCGTACTCGTACTCGCCGGTCTTGGCGTTGCCGCCGGGGCCGGTGCCGTTGGCGTGGGCCAGCGCGTCCCACTGCTTGATGACGCGGCCGCTGTTGGCGTCGAGGATCAGGACCGGGCGGGTCGGTTCGCCGCCGGCGGGGGCGTCGGCGAAGAACGACACCACGAAGACCATGCGCGCGCGGCCGTTGTCGTCGATGTAGACCATCTGCTGCGAGGTCTCGTTCTCGATCGTGCGGCGGGCGAGGTCGGCGCCGAGCGCGGCGCGCTTGCCCAGCGTCGCCGCACGGGCCTTGTCCAGCTTCGGCGCGACCGCCGGCAGCTCGCTCGCCAGGCCCATCACCGATTGGCCGAACAGCCGGTGGACGCTGCCGTCGCTGCGCTCGCTGACCACCACCTGCTCGCCGAACACCGGGATGCCGCGATAGGTCTGGCGGTAGCGGTAGTGGCGGGTGCCGTCGCGATCCTGGAAGGACTTGATCAGTTCAAGGCCCGAATCGGTCTCCAGTCCGATCATTTCCGCATGGCGGTCGGTGGCGCGCGCGGGCGTGCCGATCGCCGCGCTGGCCGACTGGTACTGCTGGTTCACCTGCGCCGTATCAAGGCGCTGGAGGTCGACCCGCTCGGCCGCGTCCGCGACCGCGATGGACAAACCGATGGCCAGTGCCGAAACCGCGACCATCCGGCCGCATCGAATGTTTGCATCTTTCATGTGCTTGTTTCCCTTCAAGTGTGAAAGATTGGATCGCGCCTGCGCACGACTCAGTGGTCCGGTGAAATGCCGCATCTACCGCAATCACCTCGACGGCCCCCCGGCGATCTCCGGGGGCTGTCCGTTGTCGGTGAGAATCCCCCATGGGCGTCCGGATACACGCCCACTCCAAGCCCGCCAGCCGTGGCGGTGCCACGGTAGGCGGAAACTGTGCGACGGCCTGCCTGGGGCCGCGTCTGCAAGCTCATGCCGTGAACGCAAGGGTCAGAACGTGATGTTCCAGCTGTCGATATAGCCGGTGTCCTGATTCGCGTTGTCGTTGACCCGCAGCTTCCAGGTGCCGTTGAGGGCCTCGCTGGACAGGTTCAGCGTG
>NZ_VICD02000301.1 GCF_006546735.2 Marilutibacter maris
CCAGGACCGCGCGCCCGTCGAGAGCGGGCGCCGCCGGGTTCGAAGCCGGATCGCTCACGAGCCGCGACTTTCCGTGGACACCCCCGCCGCCTGGGTCTCGCCGATCATCCGCGCCAGCTCGCCGGACTCGAACAGCTCCAGGGTGATGTCGCAGCCGCCGATCAGCTCGCCGTTGAGGAACAACTGCGGGAAGGTCGGCCAGTTGGAGAAGCGCGGCAGGTTGGCGCGCACCTCCGGGTCCTCCAGCACGTTGACGGTGTGCAGCTCGGTGGCGCCGGCCTCCTTGAGCGCCTGCACCGCGCGGCTGGAGAAACCGCACATCGGGAACTGCGGGGTTCCCTTCATGAACAACACGATCGGATGACCCTCGACCTCGGCCTGGATCCGCTCAAGCACGGACATGTGACACTCCTGGGATGGTTTTTCCCGCAACCGGTATGGGCACGGCCGACGGGCGTGGGGATACAATCGCCCATTGTAATCCTTCGCAGAGTCCCCGATGCAGCCGCCTCCCGGCGGCCAGCGACGGCCTCCCTTCAGCCATGACCCGGGCGCGATGCCCGGCGTCGAGTCACCCAGCCAAAAGGAGTCCCCCATGGCGATCGAACTGCCTGCCCTCCCCTACGACCGCACCGCGCTTGAGCCGCACATCTCCGGCGAAACGATCGACTTCCACTACGGCAAGCACCACAAGACCTACGTCGACAACCTCAACAAGATGATCGAGGGGACCGAGTTCGCCGAGCTGTCGCTGGAGGAGATCATCCGCAAGTCGCAGGGCGGCATGTTCAACAACGCGGCGCAGATCTGGAACCACACCTTCTACTGGAACTGCCTGTCCCCGAACGGCGGCGGCGAGCCGACCGGCAAGCTGGCCGAGGCGATCAACAAGGCCTTCGGCGACTTCGCCACCTTCAAGGAAGAGTTCACCAAGACCGCGGTCACCACCTTCGGCTCCGGCTGGGGCTGGCTGGTGCAGCGCGCCGACGGTTCGCTGGCGCTGGCGAGCACCTCCAACGCCGCCACCCCGCTGACCGGCGACGACACCCCGCTGCTGACCTGCGACGTGTGGGAGCACGCCTACTACATCGACTACCGCAACGCCCGTCCGAAGTACCTGGAGGCGTTCTGGAGCCTGGTCAACTGGGACTTCGTCGCTTCGCAGATGAAGTAAGCGCCCGGCGACCGCCGGATACGCGAACGGCCGGGGCGACCCGGCCGTTTTCGTTTATCGGGCATGCCGAACAACCATCGCGGCTTACCCCGCTCTTGCGACATGGATGGGACCCAACCCCCTGAGTCAGGGGGCGATTCGTGCCGCAGGCACGAATGGGGGTGTGGAAGCGCAACGGCGGGGCCCAAGGTTTGCGCAGCAAACTTTGGGAG
>NZ_VICD02000302.1 GCF_006546735.2 Marilutibacter maris
TGGCCGGTGTCGGCGCCGGCGATACCGTGATGCTGCTGGTGCGTCGCGGCGGCGGCACCCAATTCGTCGCCATCACCCTGGACGAGGCGCGCTGAGCGGGCGCCGGCCCCTTCCAGCGGGCCGGCGGGCTCGATGAATAGCGGCCCCATGCGGCGCGGTCGGCCAGGACCGCCGTGCCCGTGGGGCGTCGCCGCTGTGCGATAATCCCCCGTTAACCCGGCGCGCGGCCCCTCGCGCGACCCCTCGAGCCCAATGCAGGCCCGGACGCGCAGCTCCGGGCGGATCCGAATCGCCCGCATGCAGCAGATCAGAAACTTCTCCATCATCGCCCACGTCGACCACGGCAAGTCGACCCTGGCCGACCGCATCATCCAGTTGTGCGGAGGCCTGACCGCGCGCGAGATGGAAGCCCAGGTGCTCGACAACAACCCGATCGAGCGCGAACGCGGCATCACCATCAAGTCGCAGTCGGTGTCGCTGCCGTACACCGCCCGCGACGGCCAGACCTACTACCTCAACTTCATCGACACCCCCGGCCACGTCGACTTCAGCTACGAGGTCAGCCGTTCGCTGGCCGCCTGCGAGGGCGCGCTGCTGGTCGTCGACGCCGCCCAGGGCGTGGAGGCGCAGTCGGTCGCCAACTGCTACACCGCGGTCGAACAGGGCCTGGAAGTGGTGCCGGTCCTCAACAAGATCGACCTGCCGACCGCCGATCCGGAGCGGGCCAAGGCCGAGATCGAGGCGGTGATCGGCATCGACGCTTCCGACGCGGTCGCGGTCAGCGCCAAGACCGGCCTCAATGTCGAGGAGGTGCTGGAGGCGATCGTCCACCGCATTCCGCCGCCGAAGCCGCGCGACACCGACAAGCTGCAGGCGCTGATCATCGACTCCTGGTTCGACAACTACCTGGGCGTGGTGATGCTGGTGCGGGTGATGCAGGGCGAGATCAAGCCCGGCGACAAGCTGACCGTGATGTCGACCGGTCGCAGCCACCAGGTCGACAACGTCGGCGTGTTCACCCCCAAGCGCAAGGAGCTGACCCGGCTCGGCGCCGGCGAGGTGGGCTGGGTCAATGCCAGCATCAAGGACGTGCACGGCGCGCCGGTCGGCGACACCCTGACCCTGAGCGCGGACCCGGCGCCCAAGCCGCTGCCGGGCTTCCAGGAAATGCAGCCGCGCGTGTTCGCCGGCCTGTTCCCGGTCGATGCCGAGGACTATCCGGACCTGCGCGAGGCGCTGGAGAAGCTGCGCCTGAACGACGCCGCGCTGCGGTTCGAGCCGGAAAGCTCGGAGGCGATGGGCTTCGGCTTCCGCTGCGGCTTCCTCGGCATGCTGCACATGGAGATCGTGCAGGAGCGCCTGGAGCGCGAGTACGACCTCAACCTGATCACCACCGCGCCGACCGTGGTCTACGAGGTGCTCAAGACCGACGGCACCGTGGTGCCGATGGACAATCCGGCCAAGCTGCCGCCGGTGAACCAGGTCGAGGAGGTCCGCGAGCCGGTCATCCGCGCCAACATCCTGACCCCGCCGGACTACATCGGCGGAATCATCACCCTGTGCGAAGAGAAGCGCGGCAGCCAGATCGGCATCACCTACATGGGCAGCCAGGTGCAGATCAGTTACGAGCTGCCGATGGGCGAGGTGGTGCTCGACTTCTTCGACCGGCTGAAGTCGGTCAGCCGCGGCTACGCCTCGCTGGACTATCACTTCCTGCGCTTCGACGCCGGCCCGTTCGTGCGCGTCGACATCCTGATCAACGGCGACAAGGTCGACGCGCTCAGCATCATCTGCCACCGCAGCCACGCCGACCGCCGCGGCCGGGAACTTTGCGAGCGGATGAAGGATCTGATTCCGCGGCAGATGTTCGATGTCGCGATCCAGGCGGCGATCGGTTCCCAGATCATCGCCCGCACCACGGTCAAGGCAATGCGCAAGAACGTGCTGGCCAAGTGCTACGGTGGCGACATCACCCGCAAGAAGAAGCTTCTCGAAAAGCAGAAGGAAGGCAAGAAGCGGATGAAGCAGGTGGGACGGGTCGAGATTCCGCAGGAGGCCTTCCTCGCGGTGCTGCAGACCGACAACAAGTAGACGAGGGGTTGGCCCGCCGGTCGAAGGGGCGGGTCGGTCACGATGGGGCGGCGATCTTCCGGCACTGGTGGCGGGCTGGCGTCCGTCCTTCACTTCACCGGGTCCGATTCCGGAATATGACCTGAGGAGCAGGCATGCGTTGGTTCGAAATCGCCCTGGTGGCGCTGACATTCGTCTCGGGTTTCATCTGGCTGCTGGACAAGCTGTTCCTGGCCAAGCGCCGGGTCGCCCAGGCCACCCTGCTCGATGACGAGGGCGATCCCTGGTACGTCGACTACTCCAAGGCGTTCTTCCCGGTGCTGCTGGTGGTGCTGATCCTGCGCAGCTTCGTCGCCGAGCCGTTCCGGATTCCGTCCAACTCGATGATGCCGACCCTGCTGACCGGCGACTTCATCCTGGTCAACAAGTTCACCTACGGGCTGCGCCTGCCGATCAGCAACCAGAAGGTCGTGGCGCTGGGCGAACCGGCGCGCGGCGACGTGGTCGTGTTCCGTCCGCCGCACCACCCCGATCAGGACTGGATCAAGCGGATCGTCGGCCTGCCCGGCGACACCGTCGCCTACCGCGACAATACCGTGTACCTCAACGGCCAGCCGATGCAGTACCAGGCGATCGGCATCTACGAGGGCAAGGGCAACGGCCGCGAGATGACCGGATCGGAGGAACTGAGCGAGAATCTGGGCGGTCGCGAGCACCGGATCCTGGAGCGCATCAGCCTGCCGTACGCCGATCAGGGCGAGGGCGAGTGGGTGGTTCCACCCGGGCACTATTTCGTAATGGGCGACAATCGTGATAATAGCGAGGACAGTCGCTTCTGGCAGACGCACTTTCTGCCGGAGGAGAACCTCCGCGGCAAGGCGTTCCTGATCTGGATGAACATCGACGGTGGGGTCGACTGGTCGCGGATCGGGTCGCGGATCGACTGAGGCCCGACCGGGCCGGGAACTGGAAGCCGACCGATTGGCCGGTCCGGGCAACGGCGCTGAACGGATTGATCGCGTCCAAAGAGCAATGGGGAGAACCGCATGAACCGCACGAAACGTACCCAAGGTGGCATGACCCTGATCAGCTTCATCATCGTCCTGGCGGTGGTGGGCGTATTCGTCTACATGGGCATGAAGCTGATCCCGATGTATTCGGAGTATTACGCGGTCAAGCGCGCGCTGTCGGAACTGTCGACCGATCCGGCCGCCGCCAATGCCGAGCCGGCCAAGATCCGCGACCTGTTCTTCCGGCGCCTGTACGTCAGCTACTCCGACAACGTGAAGAAGGAAGACCTGAAGATCGAGCGCCGCGACGCCGGCTACGTGCTTTCGGTCGATTACGAAGTCCGCAAGCAGTTGATCGGCAATCTGGACGTCGTGGGCCGCTTCGAGGCGAGCCAGGAAATGCGCCGCGGCGGCGGTCTCGACTGACCGGTTTGAGTGGGCGGATCTCCCATCGGTTCTCCGACCCGGGCCTGCTTCGGCAGGCCCTGACCCATCGTAGTGCCGGCGCTCCGCACTACGAGCGCCTGGAGTTCCTGGGCGATGCGCTGGTCAATCTGTTCGTGGCCGAGGCGCTGTTCCTGCGCTGGCCGCAGGTCGACGAGGGTGCGCTGACCCGGGCCCGCGCCGAACTGGTGCGCGAGTCCTCGCTGGCGGCGATCGCCCGCGAGCTCGACCTCGGAGCGCAGCTGACCCTGGGCCCGGGCGAAATGAAGTCGGGTGGCCACCGGCGCGATTCGATCCTGGCCGATGCGGTCGAGGCGGTGGTCGCGGCGATCTACCTCGACGCTGGCTTCGAGACCTGCCGGGAGACGGTGCTGCCCTGGTTCGAGCCGGCGATGGCGGCGATGCCGCCGCCGCACAAGGTCGGCAAGGACGCCAAGACCCGGCTGCAGGAGTGGCTGCAGGGTCGGCAGAAGCCGCTCCCCGTCTATGCCCTGCTGGCCGAGAGCGGCGAGGAGCACGCCAAGCATTTCCACGTCAGTTGCACCCTGGCCGATCCGCCGCTGCGGACCGAGGGCGAGGGCAGTTCGCGACGCGGCGCCGAGCAGGCCGCCGCCGATGCGGCGTTGGCAGGCTTGAAGGCCGGCTGAGAACCGAGGGCCGGCGCGCGCCGGACACGCTCGTAGCAGCGGCGCAAGCCCTGGGGCCCCTCCGCCAAGTACAATCCCTGCATGAGCACTTCCAATTTCCGTGCCGGGCACGTCGCCGTGATCGGCCGCCCGAACGTCGGCAAGTCGACCCTGACCAATGCCCTGGTCGGGGCCAAGGTCAGCATCGTCTCCAATCGGCCGCAGACCACCCGCCATCGCCTGCTCGGCATCGCGACCTTTCCGGCCGGGCAACTGGTGCTGGTCGACACGCCGGGCCTGCATCGCGACCAGGGCAAGGCCACCGCGTCGGCGATGCACCGCTGGATGAACCGGGCCGCGCGCGGCGCTCTGGAAGGGGTCGACGCGGCGATGCTGGTGGTTCGCGCCGGGCAGTGGGACGAGGCCGACGGCTTCGCCTACGAGGCCCTGCGCTCGGCCGGGCTGCCGGTCGTGCTGGTGGTCAACCAGGTCGATCGGCTCAAGGACAAGAGCGCCTTGCTGCCGTATCTGGCCCAGATCAGCGAGGGCCGGGACTTCGCCGGCGTGCACCCGATCTCGGCGCTCAAGCGCAACGGGCTGGAGGCGCTGGTCGACACCCTGCTGGCGTTGATGCCGGAGCAGCCGGCGATCTACGGCGAGGACGAGATCACCGACAAGAGCCAGCGCTTCCTGGCCGGCGAGATGGTGCGTGAGCAGTTGATGCGCCAGCTCGGCAAGGAGTTGCCGTATGCGACCACGGTCGAGATCGAGCGCTTCGAGGTCGAGGAGTCTGCCAAGTCGGGGCCGCTGCTGCGGATCGGTGCGGTGATCTGGGTCGAGCGCGATGGCCAGAAGGCGATCGTGATCGGCAAGGGCGGCGAGCGGCTGCGCGAAATCGGCGCCAAGGCCCGGCAGCACATGGAGCGCTTGTTCGGTGCCCGGGTGTTCCTGGAAACCTGGGTGCGGGTGCGCCAGGGCTGGTCCGACGACGAGGCGGCGCTGCGGGCGTTCGGCTACCACGACTGAGCGATGTCGCCATGCGCCTGACCGCAGAGCCCGCGTTCGTCCTGCATGCGCGGCCCTGGCGCGAGACCAGCCTGCTGGTCGAGGTGCTCAGCGCCGGACATGGCCGGGTCGGACTGCTTGCGCGTGGTGTGCACGGGGCCCGACGCCATCCCCTGCGTGCGGCGCTGCAGCCGTTGCAGTCGATACGTTTCGATGCCGTCTGGCGCGGCGAACTGGCGCGGCTGACCGCCGCCGAGGCGGTCGATGTCGCGCCGCGGCTGTCGGGCGAGGCGGCGATGTCGGCGTTCTACCTCAACGAGCTGACCCTGCGGCTGTCGCCGCGGCAGGTGCCGCAGCCGGAGCTGTTCGCGGCCTATGCGCTCGCGCGCGAGCGCCTGCGCGATGGCGATCCGCTGGGCTGGACGCTGCGCCGCTTCGAGCGCGACCTGCTGGAGGCGCTCGGCGTCGGTTTCGACCTTCGTTTCGATGGCGACGGCGAGCCGATCGATCCCGCCGCGCGCTATCGGCTCGACCCCGAACATGGGCCGCGCCGACTGGTGCTGGATCGCGGACAGGCCGACCGGGCCGGCGCCGCGACCGGTCGCGCGCTGATCGCGCTGGGCGAGGACCGCTTGCCGGAAGGCGCCGATCTGGCTTCGCTGCGACGGCCGATCCGCGAGGTGCTGGCCCACCATCTCGGTCCACGCGGGCTGAAGTCCTGGGAGATGCTCGCGGCCCTGGCCGGTGTGGTGCGGGCGCCGCCCGATGCTCAGGCGATGCCGGAGCGGGACCGCTCGTAGTTGCCGTGCCCGCGGCCGGACTGCTCCGGCCCGGAAGGCGCCTGCGAGGCCAGGGTTTCGTTCGCGGCACGGGTGAAGCGCTCCAGGCTCTGCGGCAGGTCGGGCATGTGCTGCAGCGCTTCCACCGCATCGGCCAGGCGGGTGGCGCCGACGAAACCGCAGGCGGCGCGCAGCCGGTGCAGTTCGCCGTGGGCGTCCTCAGCCTGCGTGTTCCAGCCGGAAACGATCAGGTCGCGTACCCGCTCCAGGTCGCCCAGAAACATCCGCCGCAACGTGACCACGTGTTCGTGGTTGCCGTTGAGGGCGCGGTCCGCGGCGCGGTCGTCCCAGACCGGCAGGGCGTCGTTGACGCGCTCGTGGACCGGTTGCTCGCCCGGTTGCGGATCGCATGCCCGCAACGCGGTCAGTATCTGCGTCCGCAGCTCGGCCGCGGAAAGCGGCTTGACCAGCACCTGTTCGAATCCCGCCGCCAGCAGTTGCGCCTGCTCCGCGGTCGAGGTCGATGCGGTGTGCGCGATCGCCCGGGTGCGCAGTCCCTGCGCACGCAGTCGGGTCAGCAGGCCGATGCCTGTGCCGTCGGGAAGACGGGAGTCGAACAGCCACAGCGAGTGGCGACGGTCCTGCGCGAGCGATAGCGCGGTACCGCTGCAATCGGCGGTCTCGACGACGGCATTGAGCGGCTTGAGGGCGGCCTTGAAGAAGGCGAGGCTGGTCGCGTCGTCTTCGACCAGAAGGATGCGCGGCGGCGCGGAATCCGTGTTCTTGATCATCAGCAACGTCCGTGTGCGGGAAGGGAAGCCTGCGAGGCCGGCACACATGAATCGACCGGTGCGTGATTCATCGGTGCGCCTGCTCGACCCGTGTGGCGTTCACCGGAACCAGGCGCAGCCCCGGTATGCTGCCGGCCATGTCGCCGACGATGTTAGCCCGCTTTCTGAGCGCAACGGTACTGCTCGCTTTGTGCATGCCGGGTGAGGGGGTGGCGCGTGCACTGGTCCTCAAGGCGGAACGGATCGATACCGCGGTGGCGACGCTGGAAGGCGTGCGGGTGCGCGTCGACTGGCCGCCGCGGGCAGACGCGGGCGAACTGGAAGTGCGGGCCCGTCGCGTCTTCGCGCCGGAACTGGGATACCGGTTCGAGGCGGTGAACTGGCGCTGCGCGCTGCGGCGCGACGACAACGGCGGATGGCGCTGCGAGGGCCGCGTCGACAGTCGCGGGCATGCGTCGGCGCGCTTGTCGCTGGCCCTGGACACGGTGAGTACCGATGCAGAGCTGGCACAGGCGGATGCCCGGCTGACGTTGCGCAGAAATGCGGCGAGTCCGGACATCACCGACATCGATCTGCGGCGGGTGCCGGTGGCATGGGCGCAGGCGCTGGTGTCCCGGGCCTGGCCGGACGGGCGCCTGGGTGGGGGCGTGATCGATGCCGGACTCAGGATCGATGCGCCGGCCGATCGGCCGTTGCGAGTGTCGGGACCGCTGCAGCTGGCGGCGCTGTCGCTGGATACCGCCGATGGCAGTATCGCCGCCGAAGGCGTCCGCGCCCGGGTCGATCTCGACGCCCGCTTCGGTGCCGCGCCGCGCATCGATGCCGGCGGCCATCTGGACGGTGGCGAGCTGTTGTTCGGCACCACCTACATCGCGCTGGGGCGCCGCCGCGCCGCGCTGGAACTGGTTGCCGAGCAGGACGCGGACGGCGGCTGGCGGCTGCCGCACTGGCGCTGGGACGACGGCGGCGTCGTACAGGCGCAGGGCTCGGCCGATGTGGCCGGCGACGCCAGCCTCCGCGGTCTGCATGCGCGTTTCCGCAGCGACGATCTGCGCCGGTTCGGCGAGGCGTATCTGAGTGGTTGGCTCGGCATGGCCGGATTGGCGGAGTTGCAGTTGGCAGGGCGCGCCGAGGGTGAGGTGACGATCGACGACGGCGCGCTCGCCAAGGCGTCGGTCGCGCTGGCCGGCAGCGATGGCGAGGGTGCCGCGATCGACGACCCGAAGGGGCGCTTCACCTTCGCCGGCCTGCGTGGCGATATCCGCTATTCCGCCGCCGCAGAGGTGGGCAGCGAGCTGCGTTGGAACGGCGGCGAACTGTACGGGCTGCGCTTCGGCGCCGCGCGACTGCCGTTCCTCAGCAGCGAGGGCGCGCTGCGGATGCCGGCCACCTCGATGCCGATGCTCGGCGGCGAGGTTCGCTTCGATCACTTGCAGATCCATCCGCCGACGACGGGACAGGGCCTGGACGTGCGCTTCGGGCTGGGCCTGGACGGCCTGGACATCGGACAGCTCAGCGCCGCACTGGAGTGGCCGGCGTTCACCGGCGCGCTGAGCGGACGCATTCCGATGGCGCGCTATGCCGACGATCGCCTCGACTTCGAGGGCGGCCTCGACATGCAATTGTTCCAGGGCCGGGTCGCGGTCTCCGAGCTGTCGATGGAGCGTCCATTCGGCGTCGCGCCGACCCTGACCGCCGACATCGCGATGGATGGCCTCGACCTGGAAGCGCTGACCGGGGTGTTCGGTTTCGGAAGCATCACCGGGCGATTGCACGGCCGCATCGACGGCCTGCGCCTGGTCGACTGGGCGCCGGTCGCGTTCGACGCCGAATTGCATACCGAGAAGACTCGCGGCGTGCGCCAGCGGATCAGCCAACGTGCGGTGCAGGATCTGTCCAGCGTCGGCGACGCGTCGTTCGTGACCAGTCTGCAGGGCCAGTTGATCGGCCTGTTCGACGATTTCGGCTACGCGCGTATCGGCATCGCCTGCAGACTGGCCGACGAAGTCTGCGAGATGGACGGGCTGGGTTCAGCCGGGCGCGGCTTTATTGTCGTCCAGGGCTCGGGCATTCCGCGCCTGAGCGTGGTCGGATACAACCGGCGTGTACACTGGCCGACGCTGGTCGAACGCTTGGGCGCCATCGGCAGCGGCGATGTCGCGCCGGTGGTGGAATGACCGGGATCGCGGGCGCGGTCCGCCGGCCGGGGAACGGGTCAGGTAACGCAACTGTCAGGAGAGTGAGCATGCGTCGTTGGTTGGGTCTTCCGGTAGCGGCCGTGATGTTGACGGCCTGCGTCACCATCAATGTCTATTTCCCCGCCGCCGAGGCGCGCGAGGCGGCCGAGGAGTTCGTCGAGAAGGTCATCGGCGACGATGCCGCGATGCCGGAGCCGGCGCCGGATGCGCAGGGCGGGCAGAGCGCGGCATTGCCGGGCGCTTCGATGCCGGTATCGGTCGCGTCGATGCTCGCGCGGGTCGATCGGGTCGACTGGTGGGCGCTGGCTGGCGTGGGCAGCGCGCAGGCCCAGGGCCAGCCGGACATCACCATCAAGACGCCGGCGATCCAGGCGATCCAGGCGCGGATGGCGTCGCGTTTCGATTCGCAGCTGCGGGCGGGCTTCGATGCCGGCGCGCTGGGCTTCGCCGCCGACGGCACCATCGTCGTGCGCGACGCCTCCAAGCTGCCGCTGAAGGATCGGGTCGCGATCAATCAGGCGGTCGCCGACGACAACCGCGATCGCAAGGCGGTCTACCGCGAGGTCGCGGTGGCCAACGGCCATCCGGAGTGGGAGTCGCAGATCCGCGATGTGTTCGCGCGCCAGTGGATCGCCAGCGCCCGCAAGGGCTGGTGGTACCAGAGTGGCGGCAGCTGGCGGCAGAAGTAGGCCCCGGCCAGCCCCGCCCCCGAGACGGCCCGCTTCTGGCGGGCCGTTGCCGTTTCCGCCGCTGCCGTCCCCGGTCGCGCCCGCTGCGGACAGGTCCGCCGCGCGCGTATCTGCGACAATGCGCGGCCCGCCAGCCTGACCGCCAGCCCGTGGCCCGACTCGACCGAACTCCCTTCGAAGCAGAAATCACCGACCTGACCCACGACGGACGCGGCGTGGCCCGCAGCGAGGACGGCAAGGCCGTGTTCGTGGCCGGCGCCCTGCCGGGCGAACGGGTGATCGCCAGCCGGGTTCGCCGCCACCGCCACTTCGACGAGGCGCAGACCCTGGAAGTCCTCCAGGCCGCGCCCGAGCGGGTGCAGCCGCGCTGTCCGCATTTCGGCACCTGCGGCGGCTGCGCGTTGCAGCACTACGCCGAGGACCGCCAGATCCTGGCCAAGGCGCGGGTGCTGCGCGAGAACCTGGAGCGGATCGGCCACGTGACCCCGGAGCGCTGGCTGGAGCCGCTGACCGACGCCGCCTGGGGCTACCGCCGCAAGGGCCGGCTGTCGGTGCGCCGGGTCGAGAAGAAGGACAAGACCCTGGTCGGTTTCCGCGAGACCGATCCGCGCTTCGTCGCCGACCTGCGCGAATGCCACACCGTGATTCCCGAGATCGGGACCAAGCTGGAAGCGCTGTCGGCCCTGGTCGACGGGCTGGAGGCGCGCCGCGAAATTCCGCAGATCGAGTTCATCGCCGGCGACGGCGAGGCCGGCCTGGACGGGACCGGCAAGAGCCGGGTCGCGCTGACCTTCCGCCACCTGGCGCCGTTGTCGGAAGGCGACCGGGCGGCACTGGCCGCGTTCGCGAAAGCGCACGATTTCATCATCTTCCTGCAACCCGGCGGCGTCGACAGCGTGCATCCGCTGGCGCTGGAGGGCGCGTCTTTGGAGGGTGGGTCCTCCGAGCCGCCGCCGCTGTCGTTCCGGTTGCAGGACTGGGACATCGAGCTGAAGTTCCGGCCGCTGGACTTCATCCAGGTCAACGCCGGGCTCAACCGCAAGATGATCCGCCACGCCTTCGACCTGCTCGATCCGCAGCCGGGCGAGCGCGTGCTCGACCTGTTCGCCGGCCTGGGCAATTTCACCCTGCCGCTGGCCCGCCAGGTGCGCGAGGTGGTCGGTGTCGAGGGCGAGGCCGGCCTGGTCCGGCGCGCCCGCGAGAATGCCGAACACAATGGCCTGGACAACGCGCGCTTCTTCGCCGCCGACCTGGCCAAGGACCTGTCCGCCGAACCGTGGATGCGCGAGGGCTTCGACAAGCTGCTGCTCGATCCGCCGCGCTCGGGCGCGGACTTCGTGTTGTCGGTATTGCCGCTGAAACAGTTCAGCCGCATCGTCTACGTCAGCTGCCATCCGGCCTCGCTGGCGCGCGACGCCGGGTATCTGGTCAACGAGAAGGGCTGGAAGCTGAAGGCGGCGGGCGTGATGGACATGTTCCCGCACACCGCCCATGTGGAGTCGATCGCGCTGTTCGAGCCATGAGGGCGGGGCGCGGGCGACGATGAGGCTCGACTTCGCGATTGCGTATCCTCGCCATCCTTGCCACGCGCGTTCCGCATCCACATCCCGGTCCGCGCCCACGCGCGACCCAACGGACACCCCTCCATGCCCCTAGAAATCGAACGCAAGTTCCTGGTCGCCGGCGATGGCTGGCGCGATGCCGCGCACACGATCGTGCCGATGGCCCAGGGCTATCTCAACGACCTGGCGGCGATGGACGCCGGCGACGGCACCCGGGCGGCGATGAAGGCCTCGGTGCGCGTGCGCGTCGCCGGCGACGCCGCCTACCTCAACCTGAAGTCGCGCGAACTCGGGCATACCCGCCAGGAGTTCGACTATCCGATCCCGGTCGCCGACGCGCACCAGTTGCTGACCCTGTGCGTCGGTGGGCGCATCGAGAAGCGCCGCCACCTGGTCGCCGTCGGCGCGCATACCTGGGAGGTCGACGAGTTTCTCGGCGAAAACGCCGGCCTGGTGGTGGCCGAGATCGAACTCGACGATGCCGGAGAGGTTTTCGAGCGTCCCGACTGGCTGGGACGCGAGGTGACCGACGCGGTGCGTTACTACAATCTGGCGTTGGCGACGCGGCCTTACTCTCAATGGAGCGAGGCCGAGCGCGCCGGAACGCTGGACTGATGGAGGTTGTCGAATGCTGCTGATCGGTGTCGCCGGACTGGAACTGCAAGCGCACGAGCGCGAATGGCTGCAGCACGACGCCTGCGCCGGCGTGGTGCTGTTTGCGCGCAATTTCGCCTCGCAGGCGCAGGTGACCGAGCTGGCGGCGGCGATTCGCGAGGGCGCGCCGCGCCCGCAGCTGATCTGCGTCGATCAGGAAGGCGGGCGCGTGCAGCGCTTTCGCGACGGCTATGCGGCCCTGCCGCCGCTGGAGGTGTTCGGCCGTCTGCATGGCGAGGACCGCGATGCCGCGTTGGCGCTGGCCCGCGAGCACGCCTGGCTGATGGCCAGCGAGGTCCGCGCCAGCGGTGTCGACATCAGCTTCGCGCCGGTGGTCGATCTGGGGCGGGGCAATCGCGCGATCGGCAACCGCGCGTTCTCGGCCGACCCGGTCATCGTCTCCGATTTCGCCCGCGCCTATGTGCGGGGCATGCACGAGGCGGGGATGGCGGCGACGTTGAAGCACTTCCCCGGCCACGGTTCGGTGGCCGAGGACACCCACTTCGAGGCGGCCAGCGATCCGCGCACGCTGGCGCAGATCCACGCCCTGGACCTGGTCCCGTTCGCTGCCGGCATCGCCGCCGGTGCCGAGGCGGTAATGATGGCGCACGTGCGCTATCCGCAGGTCGATGCCGAGCCGGCCGGCTACTCGCGGCACTGGATCCAGAGCGTCCTGCGCGGCGACACCGCGACCGGTGGGCTGGGCTTCGAAGGCGTGGTGTTCAGCGACGACATCGGCATGAAGGCGGCCGACGCCGCCGGCGGTGTCGGCACCCGCGTCGATGCGCATCTGGACGCCGGTTGCGACGCGGTCCTGGTCTGCCATCCGGAACTGGTCGAGGACGCGCTCGCCGCAGTCCACGACCGCCGTTTCGATATCTCCAGGCTGGCGGCGCTGGCCGGGCGCGACGCGCCCGGTTGGGACGCGCTGCTGGCCGACACCCGATACAGTGACAGCCGCAGCCGGCTGGAGGACATCAGTTGATGAGTGGACGCGATCTGGCCTGGGCCCTGGACAACGCCGACGTCGTCGTCGGCCAGGACGAACTGGAGACATCGGTGGTGCGCATGGCCGATGCGATCCGTGCCGACTACGACGAGGCGCCGGTATTCCTGACCATCATGCACGGCGGCCTGCCGTTCGCCGCGCGGCTGGCGATGGAGCTGGGCGCGCGCGGTCTCGACCTGACGTTCGACTATCTGCACGCGACCCGTTACCGCGGCGAGACCCGCGGTTCCGACCTGGTCTGGAAGCATCGCCCGGCGACATCGCTGGCCGGACGCCGGGTGCTGCTGGTCGACGACATTCTGGACGAGGGGCACACCCTGGCCGAGATCATCCAGTGGTGCCGCAGCGAGGGCGCCGGCGACGTGCGCGTGGCGGTGCTCGCGGTCAAGCGCCACGACCGCTGCGTGCCCGGCATCCGCGCCGACTACGTCGGTGTCGAGGTGCCGGACCGCTACGTGTTCGGTTACGGCATGGACTTCCACGAACAGGGCCGCAATCTGCCGGCCATCTACGCACTGAAGGACTGAACGTGGGCACGACCGACAGCGCAATCGACCTGGCCGTGATCGGCGGCACCGGGGTGTACCGGTTGGCGGCCCTGCAGGACGTCGAGAGCCATGAGCTTGAAACCGGTTACGGGCGTCCGTCCGGACCGGTGCGGGTCGGCACCCTGCACGGTCGTCGGGTCGCCTTCCTGGCCCGGCATGGCGAAGGCCATTCGGTGCCGCCGCACCTGATCAACTACCGCGCCAACCTGGCCGCGCTGCAGACGCTGGGCGCCAGGCGCGTGCTCGCGCTGAACACCGTCGGCGGCATCGGCGAGCGTTTCGGTCCGCGTGTGCTGGCCTGCCCGGACCAGTTGATCGACTACACCTGGGGACGGGTGTCGACCCTGTGCGAAGGCGAGCCCTGGGCGAGTTCCGGCGGCGAGGTGCTGCACGTGGACTTCGGCGAACCCTATACCCGCACGCTGCGCGCGGCGGTGATCGAAGCCGCGCGCGATGCCGGCGTCGCCCTGGTCGATGGCGGCTGCTACGGCGCCACCCAGGGCCCACGCCTGGAGACGCGCGCGGAGATTGTGCGGATGCGTCGCGACGGTTGCGACCTGGTCGGCATGACCGGAATGCCCGAGGCGGGACTGGCCCGCGAGCTGGGGTTGGACTACGCGTGTCTGGCGATCGTCGCCAACTGGGCGGCCGGTGCGGGCCCCGATCCCGACGAGGTGATCACCCTGCAGGACGTGCTGGACAACGTCGCGGTCGCATCGGCGGGTCTGCCGGCGCTGCTGGCGGCATTGCTGGAGCACTGAGCGGCAGTTCGGTTTTCTTGCGACTTCGTCGGCGGCCGGGATCGGCACGATCAGCGTCCGTCGATGCAGCGATGCGATGCATGCGCGAATGGAAGAACGTCAGCGTTCGTGTGCCGTTCGACACGCGCGTGCTGTGTAGAAAATGTGAAGGACGTACACAGGCGATCTTGCAGTTGTCAAGCGCTCGTTCAGTTTGCATACTCGGGTCTGTGTCGCGCGCGGTTCGCGCGGGCGCACCCATCGCATCCAGCATGAGGTCATCAAGGACATGCAGTACGGTACCGTCAAGTGGTTCAACGACGCCAAGGGATTTGGCTTCATTTCACCCGAGGATGGCAGTGCGGACGTTTTCGTCCATTTCTCGGCGATCAATGCCAAGGGCTTCCGCAGTCTGCAGGAAGGGCAGCGCGTCAGCTATCAGCTGACCCAGGGTCCGAAGGGCGCCCAGGCCTCCGAAGTGACGATCGCAGCCGAGGCGTGACCCTTACAGGATTCAAGATTTCCCGGCCCCGCTTCGGCGGGGCTTTTTTATGGCGGAGCTTTCGTGGAGCGGTGATCCGCGGCGATGAGGGCATCGCAAGCGCGGACGATATGCAGGTTCGCGAAGCGCCTAGAATCGAAGCACACCGCTGAAAGGAGTCGAGGATGTCCGCGTTCGTGCCGTCTGCAGCAGGTGGGCTTGAGAGCCACCGGGTCGAGAATCATCTCGTACAGAACCAGCCCCCCGAGTTCGCGCCGCGCGATCTGTGGAACGATGATGTCGTGTTGCGCGAGTCGCTGGCGCGCGAGGGAGGG
Source organism: Marilutibacter maris (assembly GCF_006546735.2). GTDB lineage: Bacteria > Pseudomonadota > Gammaproteobacteria > Xanthomonadales > Xanthomonadaceae > Marilutibacter > Marilutibacter maris. The sequence goes on from NZ_VICD02000302.1 coordinate 14,942, forward strand.
CAGGCGTGGACCGCGCAGGTCTCGGCGTATGGCGCGCTGGCCGGCGACGCGCTGTATGCGCTGGGCTTCGACGCCCATCGCGACCGTCCGCGACTGCGCAGCCACGATCGTTTCGGCCATCGCATCGATGTGGTCGAGTTCCATCCGAACTACCACCAGGTCATGCGCAGTGCGATCGAGCATGGCGTCGCCGGACTGTCGTGGCGGGAAGGCCGCGAGGGCAGCCATGTCGCGCGCGCGGCGTTGAGCTACCTGCATCACCAGGTCGAGCCCGGCAGCAGTTGCCCGTTGACGATGACCCATGCCGCGGTGCCGGTACTGCGGCAGGCGCCGGCGCTGGCCGAGTGGGCGGACAAGGCCGCCGCGCCGCACTACGACCCGCGCAACGTGCCGATTGCCGACAAGCGCGGCGTCACCCTGGGCATGGGCATGACCGAGAAGCAGGGCGGCAGCGACGTGCGCAGCAACACGACCGCCGCCACGCCACTGTCCGCCGATCGGCAGTCGGGCGACGAGTACAGCCTGGTCGGGCACAAGTGGTTCTTCTCCGCGCCGATGTCCGACGGCTTCCTGGTGCTGGCGCAGGCGCCGGGCGGCTTGAGTTGTTTCCTGATGCCGCGCTGGCGCCCGGATGGCAGCCGCAACGCGTTTCGGATCATGCGCCTGAAGGACAAGCTTGGCGACTGGTCGAACGCGTCCTCCGAGGTCGAGTTCGACGGGGCCTGGGCGCATCGCGTCGGCGAGGAAGGGCGCGGGGTGCCGACGATCATCCAGATGGTGATGCTGACCCGGCTGGACTGCATGCTCGGTTCCAGCGCCGAGATGCGGATGGCGCTGGCGCAGGCCATCCACCATGCGCGGCATCGCAGTACCTTCGGCAAACGCCTGGTCGAGCACGCCCTGATGCGCAATGTGCTCGCCGATCTGGCGATCGCATCCGAGGCCGCGCTGGTGCTGTCGATGCGGGTCGCGCGCGCGGTCGACGCCGCCGACCGCGATGCCGGCGAGGCGGCGTTCGCGCGGGTGGCGACCGCGATCGGCAAGTACTGGATCTGCAAGCGCGCGCCGGCCTTCGTCAACGAGGCGCAGGAATGCCTCGGCGGCGCAGGCTATGTCGAGGAGTCGATGCTGCCGAGGCTGTACCGGCAGGCGCCGCTCAACTCGATCTGGGAGGGCAGCGGCAATATCCAGTGCCTGGACGTGCTGCGCGCGCTCGCGCGCGAGCCGGAGTGCGTGGCGGCCTTGCAGCAGGAGCTGTCGGAGGCCGACGGCATCCCGGAGACCTTCATCGCCGGGCTGGCGGATGCGATGTCGCGGATCGAGGAGGGCGGCGCGCGGTTGCTGGTGGAGCGGTTGGCGCTGGGGCTGCAGGCAGCGGCGTTGCTGCGGGCGGACAGCCCGCTGGCGGAGGCCTTCGTGCGCAGCCGTCTGCAAGGCAGGCATGGCCTCGCCTTCGGCACGCTGCCGGGCGACATCGATTTCCAGACGGCGATCGCCCGCACGCTGCCGTAGCCACCGTTGTGATCGAGGTTGGATACCCAAACGACTCACGAGCTCTTGTAGGAGCGGCGTGAGCCGCGAGGGCTTTAGTGGGAAGGCCCTATCGCGGCTTACGCCGCTCCTACAGGGGGAGACGATATCCGGCTGCGCGCGGATATCTCCCAAGGTTTGCTATGCAAACCTTGGGCCCCGCCGTTGCGCTTCCATACCCCCATGCGTGCCTGCGGCACGAATCGCCCCCTGATTCAGGGGGGGAACGATATCCGGCTGCGCCTGGATATCTCCCAAAGTTTGCTGCGCAAACCTTGGGCCCCGCCGTTGCGCTTCCACACCCCCATTCGTGCCTGCGGCACGAATCGCCCCCTGACTC
>NZ_VICD02000303.1 GCF_006546735.2 Marilutibacter maris
CCGGGATCGCGCTGGGCCAGCGCTACGCCGCCGGCCTGGTGTTCCTGCCGCATGACGACGCCGCCGCCGCGACCGCGCGCGAGGCCTTCGCCACCGCGCTGCGCGAGGTCAGGCTGGCGGTCGCCGGCTGGCGCACGGTGCCGGTCGACACCTCGGTCTGCGGCGAACTGGCGAAGCGGTCGCTGCCGCGGATCGAGCAGTTGTTCGTGGTGCCCGCGGTCGACATCGACGGCGAGCGTCCGGACCCGTCGGCGTTCCTGCACGCGCTGTACCTGGCGCGGCGCCGTTGCGAGCAGCGCCTGCGCGCGCTCGGCCCCGCCTTCGACGATGTCTACCCGGTGACGCTGTCGGCGAGCACGATCGGCTACAAGGGCATGGTCATGCCCGAGCACCTGGCGACCTTCTATCCGGACCTGCAGCGTCCGGAGCTGGCCAGCAGCGCGGTCGTGTTCCACCAGCGCTTCTCCACCAACACCACCCCGCGCTGGCCGCTGGCGCAGCCGTTCCGGATGCTCGCCCACAACGGCGAGATCAACACCATCGCCGGCAATCGCGCCTGGGCGCAGGCACGCGCCCACGTGTGGCGCACGCCGACCCTGGACCCGCGCGAGTTCGATCCGGTGATCAACATGCGCGGCTCGGATTCGCAGAGCCTGGACGAGATGCTCGAGCTGCTGGAAGCCGGCGGCATGGACCTGCTCAAGGCGATGCGCATCCTGGTGCCGCCGGCGACCCAGTCGCTGGAGTACAAGGACGCCGACCTGGCCGCGTTCTACGAGTACTACGCGCTCAACACCGAGCCCTGGGACGGCCCCGCCGGCATCGTCACCTGCGACGCGCGCTACGCCGCCTGCAGCCTGGACCGCAACGGCCTGCGCCCGGCGCGCTGGGCGCTGAGCCGCGACCGCCACTTCATGATCGCCTCCGAGGCCGGGGTCTGGGACCTGGCCGCGGCCGATGTCGAGGCCAAGGGCAAGCTCGGCCCCGGCGAGATGATCGCCGCCGACCTGCATGCCGGCGAGCTGCTGGACACCGAGGCGATCGACCGCATCAACCGCGGCCGCGCGCCGTACAAGCGCTGGCTCAAGCAGGGCATGACCTACCTGCAGAACGAGCTGATCGATCCAAGCACCGCCGCCGAGCCGTTCGACGCCGCGACCCTGGCCCGGTTCCAGAAGCTGTTCCAGCTCAGCCGCGAGGAGCGCGAGCAGGTGCTGCGGCCGCTGGCCGAGACCGAGCAGGAGGCGACCGGCTCGATGGGCGACGACGTGCCGGTGGCGGCGATCAGCCAGCAGGTGCGGCCGCTGTACGACGGCTTCCGCCAGGCCTTCGCCCAGGTCACCAATCCGCCGATCGACCCGTTGCGCGAGGACTGCGTGATGTCGCTGGCGACCCAGCTCGGACGCGAGGGCAACATCTTCGTCGACGGCCCGGACAACGTCGCCCACGTGCTGCTGAACTCGCCGGTGATGTCGCAGCGCAAGATCCGCCAGCTGGTGTCGATGGCGCCCTACGACACCGCGCACCGCCATGTGCGCCTGGACTACGACCCCGACGAGGGGCTGGAGGCGGCGCTGTGGCGGATCTGCGCCGAGTCCGAGGCGGCCGCCCGCGCCGGCCGCACGATGCTGATCCTCAGCGACCGCTACCCCGAGCAGGGACGGTTGATGGCGCACGCGCTGCTGGCCACCGGCGCGGTCCACCAGCACCTGGTCCGCAGCGGGCTGCGCTGCGAGGTCAACCTGATCGTCGAGACCGGCACCGCGCGCGATCCGCACCACTTCGCCTGCCTGATCGGCTTCGGCGCGACCGCGGTCTACCCCTACCTCGCCTACCAGACCCTGCACGACCTGGCCGAACGCGGGATCCTCAAGACCCCCGACGGCGAGATCGCCCAGGTCGGCCGCAGCTACCGCCGCGGGATCAAGAAGGGCCTGCTGAAGATCATCTCCAAGATGGGCATCAGCACCATCGGCAGCTACCGCGGCGCGCAGTTGTTCGAGATCATCGGCCTCGACCACGAGGTCGTGGCGATGTGCTTCGACGGCGCGCCGGCGCGGATCGGCGGCGCCGGCTTCGCCAGCCTGCAGGCCGATGCCGCGCAGCTGGCCGCGCATGCCTGGGACGACAGCGCGTTGCCGCAGATCGGCGGCCTGCTCAAGTTCAGGCCCGGCGGCGAGTACCACCAGTACAACCCCGACGTGGTGATGGACCTGCAGCGCGCGGTCAACAGCGGCGACCGCGCCGACTGGCAGCGCTACGCCGATACCGTCAACCGGCGTCCGAGCGCGGCCCTGCGCGACCTGCTGGCGCTGCGCCCGCAGGGCGCCGAGCCGCTGCCGCTGGACCAGGTCGAACCGGTCGCCTCGCTGGTGCGCCGCTTCGACACCGCCGCGATCAGCCTCGGCGCGCTGTCGCCGGAGGCGCACGAGGCGCTGGCGATCGCGATGAACCGGCTCGGCGGGCGCAGCAACTCCGGCGAGGGCGGCGAGGACCCGGTCCGCTACGGCACCGACAAGGCCTCGAAGATCAAGCAGATCGCCTCCGGCCGCTTCGGGGTCACCCCGCAGTACCTGGTCAATGCCGAGGTGCTGCAGATCAAGGTCGCCCAGGGCGCCAAGCCCGGCGAGGGCGGCCAGCTGCCCGGCCACAAGGTCAACGAACTGATCGCGCGGCTGCGCCATGCGACCCCCGGCATCGGCCTGATCTCGCCGCCGCCGCACCACGACATCTATTCGATCGAGGACCTGGCCCAGCTGATCTTCGACCTCAAGCAGGTCAATCCCGACGCGCTGGTCTCGGTCAAGCTGGTCAGCCATGCCGGGGTCGGCACGATCGCCGCCGGCGTCGCCAAGGCCGGCGCCGACCTGATCACCATCTCCGGCCACGACGGCGGCACCGGCGCCAGTCCGCTGTCGTCGATCCGCTACGCCGGCACGCCGTGGGAAATCGGTCTGTCGGAGGCGCGCCAGGCGCTGGTTGCCAACAAGCTGCGCGACCGGGTGATCCTGCAGACCGACGGCGGCCTCAAGACCGGGCTGGACGTGGTCAAGGCGGCCCTGCTGGGTGCGGAAAGCTTCGGCTTCGGCACCGCGCCGATGATCGCGCTGGGTTGCAAGTACCTGCGCATCTGCCACCTCAACAACTGCGCGACCGGCGTCGCCACCCAGGACGAGCGCCTGCGCAGCGCGCACTTCACCGGCCTGCCGGAGAAGGTCGAGAACTTCTTCCGGCTGCTGTCGGAGGAGGTCCGCGGCTATCTGGCGCAGCTGGGCGCGCGCAGCCTGGGCGAGATCGTCGGCCGGGTCGATCTGCTCGAACAGATCGACCGCGAGGGCGCGCACGGGCGGCGCGTCGACCTGGCCCCGC